>NZ_JBEHFV010000034.1:0-21898 GCF_040225855.1 Corynebacterium sp. KPL2850 | reverse complement strand
AGGACGGCATCAGTTACTGCAGAGATTGTTTCGTGGGAAATGTCTACCCGCATCGCAGTAGCCATATGGTGCTGGATATCCCGAATGGTCATTCCGCCGGCATACAAGCTGACAATCATATCGTCAACATCTGTTAGCCGCCTGGAGCCTTTGGGCATCATAGTAGGAACAAACGTGCCGTTTCTGTCTCGTGGAACATCAATGTTTACTGGCCCGTAGTTAGAATCCACGGTTTTCGGGTAGGTGCCGTTGCGGTGATTGTCTGTTTCAGCAGTAGCTTTAGCTGCTCTATCGCCGGGCTCATAGCCTAGGTGGGCATCCATTTCAGCATTCAAACCCCGGGTAATTGAGGCTTGCAACATGCCCCGAACTAGGTCGTTGGCATCCGTGGTGGACGTGCCTAGCTCATCAATCAGTTTCGCGATTTCTGGGTTAGCAAGCAGCTTCTTTTCAATCGCATCAATCTTGGCCTTATCAGCCGGATCTCGTCTCGCCATAGTAGTCATTCTGGTTCATCTCCTTATGCGGGTTAGGTTCCCACACACAAACCATTAGACACTCTCAGGTTTCCTTACCGGCATCAACTGAACCGCCCATGAAGTTGTGAAAAGCCGCTGCCGCAGGGACTCGACCACGTTAGCGCGACAGAAATTTGAAGTGCCCCGGGTTTTGTTCCTAGGACATTTCAGTGAGCTTTGTTCATCGGAGCCCACGGGGACACTGGAGACTACAAGTACACGTTAGACGCCGCCAGTAGTGCCGCCAAACACTTACGGCACTACTGGCGGAACTTCCTGCCGCTTCCCCACTAGCGCGCGGCGCCGGCACACTCTCAAAGTTCGTGCGCAAGGCGCAGCGAAATCTATCTCAACAGCGCCCCGCAGATAACCCGGACGAACTTCTAGACCTGGCCACCAGTCTCAAAGAAAAGCTGGAAGGGCAAATTCTAGTGGCCAGCCGGGCGCACACGGGCAACGGAGACGCTCTGGTCAGCGCGGCCCTCGTGTTCGATATCTACTCCAGCGATTTGCTTTGCCGTGGGGCAGACCACCGGGGTAATGAGGTTGATGCCGCGTTCGCGCAGCTTCTCAGACTCCACCGCGATGATGGGGGTGCCGGCGCGGACGACATCGCCCTTGTCCATGAGCTTGGTAAAGCCCTCGCCCTTCAATTCCACGGTATCGATGCCGATGTGAATGAGCAGGTCGAGGCCGTCTTCAGTCCGCATGCCGAAGGCATGGCCGGTCTTGAAGACCATGGTGATGGTGCCATCTACTGGGGCACAGACATCGAAGGCATCGATCTCAGTAGGAATAACGGCAAAGCCTTCGCCCACCATGCCCTGAGCAAAGGACTCATCGGGGACCTCGGAGAGCGGCACGACGGTTCCCTCGAACGGGGCGCGGAGCTCAACATCGGTCCCGATTTTCTCTGCGGGGAGAGAATCTTCGCTGGGCTTTGCCGACTTCGTAGCTACTGATGCAGAGCCAGTGCGCAGCTGGTGGTTGACCTCGTCAAACATGAACTGCACGGAGGGGCCCACGATGACCTGCACGTTCTTTTCGGAGGGATGGATGACGCCGGAAATCCCGGCGCGCTTGATAGTGGGGTCATCGACAAGCGCGCGATCCTTCACACCCACGCGCAGGCGGGTGGTGCAGTAATCCAAGGAATCGATATTGTCCTTGCCGCCGAGACCCTCGATGATGCGGGAGGCGGAAGCGGCGGTCTTATCATCGCCCGTCGCGGCATCGTCGTCTTCAGGGGCATCCTCATCATCGCCGCGGCCCGGGGTCTTCAAGTTAAACCAGCCGATGAGGTAGTAGAAGAGGACGAAGTAGAGGGCGAAGAAGATAACGCCCATAATTAGGAGCATGTACCACTTATTGGCCAGCGGGTTTTGCGAGGACAACAACATATCCACGAAACCTGCGGAGAAGCCGAATCCCGCGGTCCATTCCATTGCGGAGGCGATAAAGACCGACAGACCCGTCAGTAGCGCGTGCACCACGAAGAGCAGCGGGGCAACGAACATGAAGGAGAACTCCAGCGGCTCGGTCACGCCGGTGAAGAAGGAAGCTAGGGCGCCTGCGGCCATGAGGGAGCCGATGACCTTGCGGCGGCCCTTATCCGCGCGCAGGTACATGGCCAGGGCGGCACCTGGCAAGCCGAACATCATGATTGGGAAGAATCCGGCCTGGTAGCGTCCAACGACTCCGTCCACGGTGCACTGACCGTTTTCCCAAATACCAGGGCACTCTGCGGCGGAGGTAGCCGCGGCGGCCGCGTCGATAGTGGATTGGCCGGATTGGAAGTTACCGATGTCGTTAATACCAATAACGTCGAACCAGAACACGGAGTTCAGTGCGTGGTGCAGGCCCGTCGGAATGAGCAGGCGGTTGGCCACGCCGTAGATGCCCGCACCCGCAGCACCGAGGCCTTGGATAGAGGTACCGAAGTTGAAGAGCGCGTGGTAAATGAAGGGCCAGACGAAGTAGAGGATGGCGGAAACCACGATGGCAAAAAGCGCGGTGAGGATAGGTACGAGGCGGCGGCCAGAGAAGAAGGCCAGGAAGTCCGGCAGCTTAGTGCCATGGAAGCGGTTATAGACCATCGCCGCCATGATGCCCGCAAGGATGCCGAAAAGAACGTTGCCGTCACCGACTGCATTCCAACCTTCAGCCGCCCATTCGACGGCTTCATCGCCCGTAAGAGCCTCGGGATCTTCGATGCCGCGATAGCCGGCCACCGCATCGGGGCCCAAGAGCTTCATGAAGGTGGCATACGCCAGGAAACCGGACAGTGCGGAGGCACCATTGGAGTCTTTGGCCAGGCCAAAGGCGATGGCGACGGCGAAGATCCAGCCCAGATTATCCAGCACGGCACCGCCGGAGCTGACCAGCAGCTGCGCGACCACGTTATCCTGGCCGGCAACGCTGGCTATCCAGTAGCCAACGCCGCCGAGGATCGCCGCGACAGGCAGTACTGCCACGGCGCCCATCAGCGCCTTTCCGAGCCGCTGCAGCGGCCCCATAATATTGAGTTTCACGAGAGGAGTCCTTTCAAAGGTGTAAAGAGGTAAAAGAGGGCTTTAGTGCGGCCGGTGCTCATCCACAAAGCGGTAGTACTCGTAATCTTCCAGCTGGGAAGCCGCGTCTTCATCGAGAATCACCGTGGCCCGTGGGTGTAGCTGGAGGACCGAGGCCGGGCAGTGCGCGGACAGCGGGCCCTCCACCATGTCGCGGACCGCGCTGGATTTTTCGGTCCCAGTGGCCAGCAGCAATAGGTGGCGGGCTTCGCTGATGGTGCCGAGCCCCTGGGTTAGCGCATAGCGAGGAACACTGTCCGTGTTCTCGAAGAAGCGGGCATTATCCTGCACCGTCCGCGGGTGCAGCGTTTCCAGGCGCGTGCGCGATTGCAAGGAGCTGGAGGGTTCATTAAAGCCGATGTGCCCATTGCCACCGATGCCCAGCAGCTGGATATCGATGCCGCCAGCATGGCGAATAGCCTGGTCATAGGCGGCTGCGGCGCGGTCCGAGTCCGCGGCATCGCCCTCGGGGCTCTGCACTAACTCATCGATGAAGTCGACGTGACTGGTAAATACGCGGCGGATGGTGGAGTAATACGACTGCTCATGGGAGCGAGCCAGCCCCACGTATTCATCGAGGAGGAAGGCGCGGCTGCGAGCGAAACTCACCTCCTGGCGCTCGTAGCGGGCGGTGAGTTCTTGATACATCGCTACCGGAGTAGAACCCGTGGCCAGGCCCAAGGTGGCCCCGGCGTTGGCATAGCGGACGAAGATATCGGCGGCGGCAATAGCCACCTCTGCTGGTGTGGAACGAATGAGGATGTCCATGCAGTATTTCCTAACGTGAATCAGTATCTGTCGCGGCGGTGATGTCAATGCCATCAGCGATGACGCGCATGGGCTCGAATTGCGCATTCAGGCCCACGAGGTTGGCGCGCTTGCCGGGAGCCAAACGCCCTATGTCCTTATCCCCCAGTACGTCCGCGGCCGTGGTGGAGGTAAACCGAACCGCCTCCTCTGCGCCGTGGCGCGCGGCAAAACGCGCAAATTGCTGCGCCAAGGTGGAGGTTCCACCGGCGATGGCGCCACTGTCCACCCGCGCCACGCCATCGGTCACGGTAACGGGCAGAGAGCCCAGCTCATAGGAGCCATCGGCCATGCCGGCAGCGGCCATCGCATCGGTGACCGCAAAGGAGCGGCGGTTATAGGCCATATCCACGGTGCCATCGGCAAGATGCACGCCATCGGCAATAAGCTCTACCCCCGCATCGCCGGCTTTCGAGCCGGTGAGTAGCGCGGCCACCGTGCCGGGTGCACGGTGGTGGATCGGCGGCATGGCATTAAAAAGGTGAGTCCCGGTCACGGTGACGCCCAAGTCTTTCGCCTGCTCCATGACCCGCAGCGTGGTCTCATAATCGGCTTCGGTATGGCCCAAGCTGGCGATAATATCGTGTTCTGCGCAAACCTCAAGGAGCTCTGCAGCGGCCTGGGTTTCTGGGGCGAAGGTAATAGAACGCAGGTGACCGCGGGCGGCATCGATCACCGCGCGGAAAAAGTCTGGGTTCCCTGGCACGATGCGCGATGGATCCTGCGCGCCACATTTGGCCGCGGCGATGAACGGGCCTTCCATGTGGATGCCGGCGATGTCCCCCTCATCTGCGAGTGTGGCGAGCAGCTCCGCCCGCGCGCACAGCTCCGCTTGCGTTCCAGAAACCATGCTGGCTATCAGCGTGGTGGTGCCGTGGGCGCGATGAAAGCGCGCGGCGGTGCGGCACTGGTCATAATCACCATTGGGAAAGCTTCCGCCATTGCCGCCGTGATTGTGCAGGTCCACAAAACCTGGGACCCACAGCAAAACGTTTGGGTCACCGGATTGCCAGGCCGCGTGCGCTGCGGGGACATCACCAAACGAGATGTCTTCAATGCGCCCGCCAAAGTTCAGCGCACCAGCGCGCAGCTCGACGTTCTCGTCGATGTACAGGCCTTCTACGCGGCCCTTCGTCTGTGTCTGCATATTTCGTTCACTTTTCTGTTGTGTGGGCAGGCACCGTCCCATAAACGCGCCGATATCCCAGCGCAGCACTATGTTATAACCTATTGGTACCATAAGCCGTTGTCAATGGGGTCACTTTCAATTTTTTATGTGAGATTTTCGAGGACTATCGACTGTGATGCTCAACTTCGTTTAGGCATAGACCCGCACCAGCCACTGGACTACATTGATCTTTAGGAAGTATCGCTTGCCGATGCCACCTCTACCCTCGGCTTCTCTCGAGCAAGCGCGCAGCCAACGCCAACCATCGCGTCACGTCAGGAGAACGTAAATATGGATTTAAAACCAGAAACTATTGTTTCTAATATTTTAAGCGATATTGCGGAAGTAAATGATTGGGCCAGCATTGCTGCTGCCACCGGCGCTAATGACATAAATGCTTCCTACGCCACCCCTAACGAGGTCTTCACCATCCTCACTGCTGTTAAAAATAGTCCCGATTTGGCCCTCGGAACTGTCACAAATGAGTTCAAGGATTTCCCTGATAGCTGGTCGCCGCGTGATATAACAGACCGGATCTTTGCCTCGCCAGATCCCATCTTCTCGATGATGGATATCTTTATGCGCCCGACCAATGAATGACCTACGGAAGAATAGAGATGAGAGCTGACCACTTATCTCCTTTAAGTCACGTAACCCTTAGCACTGTGGTTGTTACTTCATGACTAGCCGTACGTGTGCATTTTGAGACATATCCATGCTCATTGCCTTGATAATCAGCCTGCTCAACTGGGCCCTCCGGTCTTGTCATTAAGCAGCTACCCTGCAAAAGCGCAGGGATAAATTCAGTGCGATCTACTGTCTAGATGACCACTAAGAGTGCTCTTCCGCGATATCGCGCATGCAATTATTATTGAAGTTATAAACGTTTCATCTGTTTCACCATTCCTCGCCTCGGACATAGCAGGATCCTCATTTCAAGGAGCACACCATGACCAGTCGTTCGCCCGCACCGCCGCGGCACCGGTCCCAGTACGTTCTCTTGGCTGGCTTAGCCGTCTCGGTGGCCTATGCCGCCGTCCATATTGCGTTTTCTGATCACGCCTTGATCGAAGGCACCGCCCCCGCGCGCCTCTCCTTGCGCAATTACCTTGGACCGGTGCTCGGCTCTGGCATGGTGTGGGCGCTATTTGCCTACCTCATGGGCAAGGCGTGCGCCCACCGGTGGAGAACGGCCTTTTTCGCAGGAGCCGGCATACTCCTGCTCATGTTGGTGGTGCACTACGGGCTGCTTTCCGCCTTTGGTATCTACGACTGGCAGACGGCGTTTTTAGCTAATGGCGCGTGGTTCCTCTTCGCCCTTATCGCCGGGCCACTTTTCGGCGTGGTGGGGGCATTTTCCCACAAGCACCGCTGGCTAGATTACGTTGCCGTACTCGGCTTCGTGCTGGAGCCATTAGTCACCGGCCTCATTCCCGGCAATAGTATTGAGCCGCAGACCACGACCACCCCTGGATATCTAGCCGCAGTAACGCTGTGGATGATCGGTGCGGTTTTCCTCTACTGCGAACGCCGCGCTCCCATTAAGGGGTAGCCACATCCCCAGCGGCCCACCAGCCGGGCATGCCATGGACGCCGGCCCCGGGCGCGGTGGAGCCCGACGCCATGAATATTCCCGGCGCGAGCCGGTGCGGGTGCGCGGAGAGGCGCGGGCGCAGCACGGACTGTAGCCCTGTCATCGCACCACCGGCAATATCGCCACCCACCAGATTGGGGTTCCAGCGCTCTAGGTCAGCCGGGCTCGTCGCGCGGGTACCCAAGATGGTATCGCGAAAGCCTGGCGCGAAGCGCTCGATCTGCCGCGCAATGAGGCCTGTCACCTCCCCCGGATAACGCTCCTCATAGCCGTGCGGCACGTGCGCGTAGGTCCACAGCACCAGCCCGCGGGATGGGTCGGCCACGTACTGTTGGCACACCATGACCAGGGGATTTTCGGGCATGCGGCACTTGCCGATGTCCCTTTCCGCCCCACCAATCTCCTCCACGCTGCCGCCCACGTGGACGGTGCCGGCTTGGCCCACGCGAGGATCGGCCCACGGCACGGGCTCGCTTAAGTGAAAGTCCACCTTGTAGACCGCGCTGCCATAGCGCCAGCGCCCCAGGGATCGCCGGGTCCGTGCAGGAAGGTCGAGCCCGCCCAGCCCGAGAACCTGACGCGGGGTGAGGTTGAGGATAAGGGCATCGGCGCGGGGCAGACTGCGCACATCGGTGATGTCGACGCCGGTGTGGATGCGGGCGTTGTGGGAGCGGAGGAGGGAAACGAGGGCATCGGCAAGCGCCTGCGTACCGCCCTCCGCCACTGGCCAGCCGCGGGTCATGCCGAGCGCACCAAAGAGCAGGCCGAATGCGGAGGTAAAAGCCCTGGTAGGCGAAGTAATGGCGTGTACCGCGCTACCAGCGAATAAGGCGCGGGCCTGCGGGGAAAAAAACGCCACCCGCGCGAGCGCGCTCGCCGGAAGCACGCCCGGCGCGCCGAATTGCGCCAGGCGCACCGGATGCTCGGGCCAGCGCACCAGCGGGGTGAGCGCGTTATTCACGTGTGCGTCGATATTGCGCACCACGTGGCCGTGCAGGCGGGTCCACGCCCGGGCATCGGTGCCGAGCCCCGCGGCGGTCTGCTCTAGGGAATTGTGAAGAATGCCCGCCGGCGCGTCCTCCAGTGGATGGGCCATGGGATAGCGCGCTTGCCGCCAGCGCAGGCCGTGCGATTCCAGATCGAGCGCGCGGAAGGCCGGGCTCGCGATGCCGAAGGGGTGACCGGCCGCGCCAAGATCGACGATGGTGCCCGGAAAGATCTCCGTCGACGATGCCGCCGCCCCACCGAGGTGGCTGGCGCGCTCATACACATCCACGCGCCAACCGGCCATGGCGAGGCGGGCCGCAGCGGTGAGCCCATTGGGCCCTGCGCCGACGATCACAGCGTGCGGTTGTTTATCCACAGTCCTCCTTGTGCAGGTCAGTGGCCCCAATCTACCTATTCGCCCACACGATGGGCACAAAGTTATCCACAGGCTGTGGAAGAAACCTGTGGAATACTTATTTCACAGACTTATCCCCACCCTGTGGATAAGTGTTTTCACGGGCTTCCACAGGTGATTTTTTGGCCCTCGATACCGCTATAACCTGTGTGATCAGGGAAAACTCCGGAAAAGCGTTCGGTAAATTACAAGAATGTGGTTATCCACAATGTGGATAACTATTGTGGATTTCTTTCGCACACCCATTCCGGTGATCAAATTCCACAGTTATCCCCAAACCCCAGCTCGCAGGGCCAATAACACAATGATGACCGCAGCGGTGAGAGCGACACCCGCCCAGCGCACGGAATTGTTTCGATGGAAGAGGAACAAGCTCAAGATGATGCCGGTGCACAACCCGCCAAGGTGGCCCCACAGGGAGACTCCCTCTGCGACGAAGGTGTAGCCCACATTGACCAATAAGAGGACGATGGGCGCGCGCAGATCCATCCCGCGTTGCCGGAAGGCGCCCACCAGCATGCCCATCAGCGCAAAGATCGCCCCGGAGGCACCTACCGTGGGCGTGCCAAAATCGAACCACAGCACCATGGCGGAAGCACCCAAACAAGAAACCAGGTACGCGGCGATGTATAGCCCGGTATCGAGGGCGCGCTCTACTTCCCTACCGATGAGCAGGAGCATCACCATATTGACCGCAAGGTGCCCGCCATCCAAGTGCATGAATTCCGAGGACAGCGCCGTAAGCGGCGCATCGGCGTACTGCGGGCCCCACAGGGCCCAGTCTTGGCTCAGCGTGGAGAGAAAGAAGGTCTCGCCCAATGTGCGAGCTTGTACCGCGGTAATTGACCACGCGATGATGCAGATCGCGGCAATGGTTGAGGTAACGGGGGCGGTTCGCAAATAATTTTTCACCATGGCGTAGAAGCTGACCCTTTGTTGGCATTCGGATAAAACTAAACGAACCCGGCACCACAGGAAGGAGTGTGGTGCCGGGCGCGGAGCGAGGAAAACGCTTAGGCGATATCGATGGACTCGATGACAACGTCCTCGTGCGGACGGTCCATGCGGTCGGTGTCGACCTTGCCAATCTTGGAAACGACTTCCTGCGAAGCCGGATCCGTAACCTCACCGAAGATGGTGTGGTGGTTGTTCAGGTGCGGGGTCGGCGCCACGGTGATGAAGAACTGGGAGCCGTTGGTGCCTGGGCCAGCATTGGCCATGGCCAGCAGGAATGGGCGGTCGAACTGCAGCTCTGGGTGGAACTCGTCCTGGAACTGGTAGCCCGGGCCACCGCGGCCGGTGCCGGTGGGGTCGCCGCCCTGAATCATGAAGTTATCGATGATGCGGTGGAAGATGGCGCCATCGTAGAACGGGCCGGACTGCTCGCCCTTTGCGTTCTGGGTGGAGTAGTCCTTTTCGCCCTTGGCCAAACCGATGAAGTTTTCAACGGTTACCGGTGCGTGGTTACCGAAGAGATCGATAACAATATCGCCGTAGTTGGTATGCATCGTTGCAGTTGCGGTCTTCTGAGTCATGCCAGCCATTGTAAAGAATTTACTTCCTCTCCGCTGTGCAAGACATAACGCTCTCAGCGATCGCGCTATCGTTATCCTTATGCTTCACGCGTTGCTCTTCGACCTCGATGACACCCTGATGGATCACACCGCCGCAGCGCGGGCCGGCGTGGATGAATGGTGCCGGCAGCGCGGGCTAAATACTGGGCAGCACCAGCGTTTTGCCGCCATTGAACGCAAGTGGTTTACCGCCTATGAGCGCGGCGAGGTATCCCACCAAGGCCAGCGCATCGCCCGTTGCCGCGAATTTTTGGGCGAGGACATGGACGATGCCGCAGCCCTTGCCGCCTACGACGGCTACTTGTCCGCCTACCAGAGCCAGTGGCGCGCCTTTGCCGATGCCCGCCCCACCCTCGAGTGGGCGCTCGCATCCGGCTTCCGGGTGGGCATCCTCACCAATGGCCAGCGCGCGATGCAGCAGGCAAAACTGGAGGCGGGAGGCCTCGCGCTTGCCGATATCCCCCTTATCCCCACCGTCGAACTCGGATACCCCAAACCGCAGCGCCAGGCCTACCTGGCCGCCTGCGAACGGCTCGATGTCACGCCCGCGGAAACGCTCATGGTGGGCGATTCACTGGAAAATGATGTGCTCGGTGCGCGCAGGGCGGGCCTGCGCGCTGTGTACCTCGATAGGTCCGGAAAGGGAGAGGGCGATGTGTCTTCCCTTAGTCAGCTGACAAGGCTTGTCCCCCAAATAGCCAGCTAACCACGAGGGCGCCGGGATCGATGACCCCCTTGCTGCGATCGCCCAGGTAGGACGCGCGTCCCTTCTTGGCGGCAATCTTTCCGGTTTCCTCCACACCCTCGCGCGCGGCCTCGTACAGGGCCTGGAGCGTGTGCTCGTCTGGACGCTCGGCGCCGATTTCTTGCGCCTTTTCCGCGGCCGGAATGAGCGCATCGAGCATGGTGCAATCCCCGCGCTGCGCGCCGCCCAGTTCTTGAATGAACTCCGCTGCGCTGCGCAAGCCTTCCGCTAAGGTATCCGCGCGGGCCATGTCGTTGAAGAAGCTGCCGAAGACCGCGCCCGAGGTTCCGCCCGCCAGGACGAGGAAGCGCTTGGCCAGGCCGGTGAAAATCTCATCATCAGCGCCGCGCAGCGGCAGTTCAATGCTTTCAAGCGCCGCCTCCATATTGGCACCGAAGTCCCCATCGCCGGCCTTGCGGTCAAGCTCGGTCAACTCCTCGATGGAGGATTGCACGCGGTCGACGAAGTCGCTTAACCACTCGTTTTCTGCGCCTTCGGAGGGCAGTTCATCCTCGAAGGTAATCCGCGCCGATTCCACCTGCTTTGCACCGCCCAAGGTATGGGGCCAGGCGGGGGCTGAAGTTGGGGCATCGATAAGCTCGAGCAGCTCATCGTCCGCCTTGAGCAGCGTGATGGATACGCCGTGCATATTGACCGCGGTAACGAAGTTGCCCACCATGGAGCGCACTACCGTAATTCCCTTCTCCGCCAGCTGCGCGGACGCCTCGCCGAAGACCAGGCTCAGCTCTAAAGGCGTGGTGCCGCCCAAACCGTTGACCAGGCACACCACTTCATCGCCGCTGCTGATGTCGAGGGCAGCCGCCAGCTTTTCCAGCACGGTAGCCACGATGGCATGGGCATTATCGATCTTTTCCGTGTGCGTGCCGGGCTCGCCGTGGATGCCCACACCGACTTCCATATGCCCGTCGTCCAAATCAAAAGTATCGCGCCCCGTGGTGGGCAAAAAGCCAGATCCCAGCGCCACGGACATGCTGCGGGAACTATCCGCGGTCCGCTCCGCTAGCTCGGTTACTTGGTCCAGGTCATCACCGCGATACGCCGCGGCACCTGCCACCTTTTCCACCAGGATCGTGGCACCGGTACCGCGCCGGCCGGGGCCCTCGCCGGTGCCTTCGGTAGCAATATCATCGGCAACCAAGACGGAACGCGTATCCACGGCCTCTGCCGCGTTGCGGGCCACGGTGAAGTTCATGACATCGCCGGTGTAGTTCTTCACAATGTGCAGCACTCCCCTGCCCTGGTCGGCCCACTGCGTGGCTTCGCTGACCTGGACCGCATTCGGGGAGGTAAACAGCAGGCCCGGGCAGGCAGCGGCGAGCATGCCTTGCCCAATGAAGCCGGCGTGCATGGGCTCGTGGCCGGATCCGCCACCGGAGATGACCGCGACCGCCGGTTTATCATCGGCCGTGCGCAGCGGGGTGCTGCGCCCGATGAAGCCCGCATCGTGCCAGGTGGCATCCGGATGCTGGGCGATGAACCCGGCCAGGGAATCAGACAGGAAGGATTCTTGGCTATTGCGAAATGCTGAGTGCTTCATAGCGCCCACGGTAATCCGGATCCGTCCAGAGCGTCATGGGTGGGTACTAGATCACGAAAACGCTATGCAGACCGGCTGCATAGCGTTTCCTTTAAGAACTTAGAATTTCGCAGATTCTATTTAGAGGGCGTTGCGCACCACATCGCGGGCTTCCACCATGTTGCGCAGGGAGGTTTCGGTCTCCTCGTAACCGCGGGTCTTCAGGCCGCAGTCCGGGTTAACCCACAGGCGATCCAGCGGCACGTTCTTGAGCGCGGCGCGGATAAGCTCTGCCATTTCCTCCACGGAAGGCACGCGCGGGGAGTGGATATCGTAGATGCCAGGTCCAATCTCAGAGTGGAAGGTCTCATCGATATCCTCCAGCAGCTCCATGCGGGAGCGCGCAGCCTCAATGGAGGTGACGTCTGCGTCCAGGCCGGCGACAGCGTCGATGATCTGGCCGAACTCCGAGTAGCACAGGTGGGTGTGGATCTGGGTGGTGGGCTTGGCCTCGAGGGCTACCAGGCGGAAGGAGCGCACTGCCCAGTCCAGGTAGGCCTTGCGGTCCTGCTCGCGCAGCGGCAGCAGCTCGCGCAGGGCTGGCTCATCGATCTGGATGATGTCGATGCCGGCTTCCTCCAGGTCACGAACCTCGTCTGCCAAGGCCACGCCCAGCTGGTCCGCGGATACGGACTGGTGCACGTCATCGCGGACGAAGGACCACGCCAGGATGGTGACCGGGCCGGTCAGCATGCCCTTGACGTGCTTTTCCGATAGCGACTGTGCAAACTTCGACCACTCGGTGGTCATGGCGGCCGGGCGGGAGATGTCACCCACAACGATTGGCGGACGGGTGCAGCGGGAACCGTAGGACTGTACCCAGCCGTTCTCGGTGGTAACGAAGCCATCGAGCAGCTCCGCGAAGTACTGCACCATGTCATTGCGCTCCGGCTCGCCGTGAACCAAGACGTCCAGGCCGAGGCGCTCCTGCAGCTCGATGACGGACTTAACCTCGTCCTTGAGGGCGGAGTTGTAGTCAGCATCAGAAAGCTCACCCTTGCGGTGCGCGGCACGCGCCTGGCGGATTTCCTTGGTCTGCGGGAAGGAACCGATGGTGGTGGTCGGCAGCTCAGACAGGCCGAGCTCCTTCTGTGCTTCCTTGCGCTCGTTGAAGGCCGGCTCGCGCTTGACCTCGCCTTCCGGCAGCTGAGAGATGCGCTCTTGCACGGCGGCGTTGTTGATGCGCTCGGACTCGGCGCGGGTGCGCACGGCGCGGTCGCTGACGCTGTAGGCCTCTTCGGCTGCCTCTGGGCCCTGTACCAGGGCGACGACTTCCTTGACCTTTTCGTTGGCGAAGGAGAACCACGGGGCGACATCGGCAGGCAGCTTGGATTCTGCCTCGACGGAGTGCGGTACGTGCTGCAAGGACACGGAGGTGGATACGGACAGATCATCGATGCTGCCGGCCAGGTCCTCGTACTTGGAGCGCAGGTCGCGCAGGTTGGCGGCCCAGACATTGCGGCCATCGACAAGGCCGGCAACGACGTGGGTGTTCAGGTTCTTGACGCGCTCGAGGTAGCCCTCATCCAGGGCCAGGGTGCCGACAGAAAGGTCAACCTGAACGGCCTCTGGCTTGAGCTCTGCGATGACATCGAGGCCCTTGCGCGCAGAGCCGTACGGGGTGGTCAGGTAGACCTGTGGGCGCTCTTCTGCACCCAGGATGGCGGAGTAAGCCTGCTTGGTATATGCAGCCAAGTCCTCATCGCTGGCGTTGGTCAGGTCTGCAACGAGGGCAGGTTCTGCCAACTGGATCCACTCCACGCCGGCCTTGTGCAGCTCCGCCAAGACCTCCTGGTAGGCGGCAACGGCATCGTCCAGGCGCTCGAGCGGGGCCTTGGCTGCACCCTCAGCCTGCTTGGACAGGGCCAACAGGGTGACCGGGCCAACGAGGTACGGGCGCACGGTGTGGCCTGCTTCCCGGGCTTCTTCTACCAGCTTGATAACGCGCTGTGGGTGTGCCTTAAAAGCGTGGTCATCAGCAATTTCCGGCACGATGTAGTGGTAGTTGGTGTCAAACCACTTGGTCATCTCCAACGGCGCGGTGTCCTTATTTCCGCGGGCCAGGGTGAACTCATCATCCAGGGTTTCACCGGCAACGGCGCCGACGGTCAGTGCGGTTTCGAGAACCTGGTCGTAATAAGCGACGTCTGCCGGGATGGCGTAGTCCTCGGTCAGGCCGAGGTCGCGCAGGCGGTTGTAGGTATCGAGACGCAGCGAGTGTGCGGCGGACTCGAAGGTCTCCGCATCGATGCGGCCGGCCCAGTAGGACTCGAGCGCGCGCTTCAACTCGCGGTTGGCGCCAATGCGGGGATAGCCCTCAATTGTCGCCTTGGGGAAATTAGCGTTGGTCATTGTCTACTCCGATTCGGGTTAGTAGGTCGTGAGTATTGTCGGGGTTGTTGTGGGTATATATATGGAGCCCGCTCGCCCCACCAGCCACGATGTCGCGGGCTAGTTCGGCGGTCAGTTCCATGCCGGTTTCGTATTCTTCTTCTGGGGTTGTCGCTGCCGCGAGCGCCGACCGCACCCTTTCGGGCACGGCGAGCCCGGACAGCTCTCCCATTCGCTCCACCCGGCGCAGGCTGGTCATGGGCATGATTCCCGGAATAAGGGGAATATGCACCCCGGCCAGTTGGGCCTTTTTGGTAAAGCGCAGGTAATCCTGGGCATCGAAGAATAGCTGGGTAATGGCGAAGTCCGCACCAAGGCGTTGCTTTTTGAGCAAGACGTCAAAATCTTCATCTTCGTTTTTAGATTCAACGTGCCCGCTGGGATAGCACGCGACTCCGACGGCCAGGCGGCCGGCGGCAAACCGCGCGGCTTGTTGCTTTTCCAATTGCCGGATGAGGCTTATCAATTCATCGGCATGCTGCGGATAGTGCTCCGGCAAGCCTTCCTCTGGCAGGTCCCCGCGCAGGGCCAGCAGGCCGCGGACACCGGCATCGACCAAGCGGTTGGTCCAGCCGATAAGTTCCGTGCGCGAACCAGCCGTGCAGGCCAGGTGCGCAAGCGGGCGCATCGAGGTAGTGCGCGAAATCCGCTCGATAAAGGCCGTCGTCCCTTCGAGCCAACCGGACCGTTTGGAACTTGTCACCGCAATATAATCCGGGTGGTAGCTTTCCAAGGTCTCCAGCAAACGGTCGATTTTGGCTTCATCGGCGTCATGGCGCGGCGGAATTACCTCGAAAGATAACGCCAAACGCTCCGGCACCATCAGTTCTTCTTCACTCATGGAATCCAACGGTGCTGACGCCGAAAATCGCGGGCTCATAGTCACCTCCTTTTCCCGATCTCAATTGCTGTCTGGAGGAAAACGTACCAAGCTGTTCAGTTTGCGGGGTAGCGCGACGCTAATGGTATTACCTTTGCAGCCCCATAAACAGCGCGGTTAGCCAAAATCGGCGTGAATATTAATCCTTCATTCTGAACCAAGCGGTCTATTTTATGGTTGATTCCACCCCTGAATCCCCCACCAAAACAGTGGTGGGGTGTCAGGCTGGCCACTATGCTGGATGGAAAGGACAAATAAATCTCATCTAAGGAGCACCTGCACCAATGAACCCCACCGCAGTGAAAATGGCGTTCAAGACCGGTTCCAATGTATTGAAGCAATTGCGCGATTACCGGCAAGAAAAGTCCCGCGAAACTTATACCGCGCTCGAAGAGGCTGCCCAGCAGATGCAAAAGGAAGACAACAGCGCCTTCGATGAGGCCCGCAAGCAGGCCGGCGCCGTTACCCAGGCCGCCCACTCCCGCCTCGAGCGCGCCCTAGAGGACTTCAATAACTACCGCGAAGACGCCGTCGATCGTTTCGATGAGGCCAAAAAGGAAGCCACCAAGAAGGCAAAGAAGGCCCGCAAGCAGGCCAAGAAGAAAGCCACCAAGGCTACAAAAAAGCAAACCAAGAAGGACAAGAAATCTTCCAAGTTCTGGACTGTTGCCGGAATCATTGCCCTGCTCGCCGCGGCAACCGGTGCGATTTACGCTTGGCTGCGCTCCAATGACAAGCCTTCTCAGACCCCACCGCGCGTGGATGACTACCGCGGCGGCACTCAGAACACCGCCCCAGAATCTACCTTGGTCTACACCTCCTCCAGCGAAGCTAAGCCCGAAAGCAACTCGGACCTCGCTGAAGAGGGTGCTGTGCGCGATGAAGAGCTCTTGGGTTCCATCGATGAACAGCTGGCCAAGCACCGCGAGGAAGAAGAGGCCGCCGCAGAGGAGGCAGACACCAGTCGCATCACCGATGACCACCAAAGTGAGGGCAAGCACCGCCTGCAGTCTGACGAGCAGTAGTTCCTTTCGCACCCCCGCCGTGGGGGTGCAATAGACGTTGCCTAGATCTCATTGCTTTGCCTAATCAAAAATCTCCTGCTTGAATTCTCTTTTTAAGGCTTTCTACAAGGAGATGAACAATGAGCTTTGAGTCTCTCACCGTCAAGCTCAAAGACGGTTCAACGTACTATTTCCCCACTGGCCCAGTAACCGATGATCCTTCCCCGCGCGTGGATAACCTCCGCTTTGCCATCGATAACGGCGCTACCTTCCGCTCCGTCGACGAATCCGGTGAAATGCGCGAATTCAACGGCGCGGACGTGCATAACTATCACTTGGCTTAACTAGCTCGCCGGATTCTTCATATATCCTGGGGATTATGGAAATTCGCGCGACACAAGAATCCGATCGCACTTATATAGCTCGCCTCAACTTTCTGACCGATACGTTCGGTGATGAACGAGGCGAGCTTTCTTCCGATTTTACCGATGATTTTTCTTTTTACGTGGAAAATTGGGAGCCCAACCAGGGAGGTTTCATCGCTTGGGAGGACCTCGTGCCCGCCGGCGGGGTGTGGCTCAATTGGGGCACCGAGGACAATCACGGTTACGGGTTCGTGGAACCGGCCATCCCAGAATTTGCCATCGCGGTAGAAAGCCGCTTTGCAGGCCAAGGCATCGCCACCGCGCTTATCGATGCCGCCATTTCCCTCGCCCGCACCCTCAAAGCGCCCGGCATTTCCCTGGCCGTCCACCCCGATAATCCGCGTGCCCAGGGGCTTTATGAACGCTTGGGTTTCGAGCACGTGGGTGTGTACGCCGAGCATTACATCATGGTCAAGCGCTTTTTATAACCCTATGCATGACTAAAGTCCGGATTCTTTGACCAGAATCCGGACTTTTCCTGTGGAGCATAGGAGAATCGAACTCCTGACCTTCTGCTTGCAAAGCAGATGCTCTACCAATTGAGCTAATGCCCCAGTGGCTTTTACTCTACTACTGCAGCCGCTCATTCCAAAAATGCCAAAGAGACCACGGCACAGTGGTTTACTTCTATCACTTTTATCACACGCGGTTTATCCCGTAATTCCCTTCGCAGTGGAGTACGCTGGTTGTTCGTGCCCATCTGTCCTCGTTCCTAGGAAAAGTATGCGTCGTCTTCTTACCTCCGCGCTCACCGTGCTCGCCACCGCTGCCCTTCCCGCCTGCGCCAATGCGCAATTCCTCGAAGGCACCCCGAAAGCCGGGTCCTCAGAACCTAATATCCAATCCGCGGTTTCTGAGATTCAGACCGATATGCAAAGCCGTATCGAGAGCACCCGCGCGCAGGCACAGGACCTTGTCTCCTCGGTAGCGCCGCAAGACGAACCGCAGAATGAAGCTGCACCCGCGCCAGATCCCCAGGACGGGGCCGCACCGCAACCCGCCCCGCAGCCACAGGCCAACGGCATCGATTGCCCGAATTGCGTGGCCCTTACCTTTGACGATGGCCCGAGCCCTTATACCAACCAGCTCTTGGATACCTTCAAGGCTAAAAACGCCCATGCCAGCTTCATGGTGCTAGCGGATCATGCCTACCAGTACCCCGAGGCGCTCCAGCGCATGCAGGCAGAAGGTCACACCATTGGCAATCACACCAAAACCCATCGCCAGCTCAACCAGTTAGCTTACGGCGATATTGCCCAAGATATCGACGCCGGCAACGCGGCGATCCGCAATGCCACCGGACAGAACCCAAAGTGGCTGCGCCCGCCCTACGGTGCCACCAATGAGACGGTTGACCAGGTAGCCAGGGATAAGGGCCTGTCGCAGGCCCTATGGAACGTGGATACCTTGGATTGGAAGATCCGCGACTCGCAGCACGTCTGCAATGCCGCCGTCCAGGATGCTAACCCAGGCTCCATCGTCTTGATGCACGATATTCACCCGACCACCGTCAACGCGGCCGAGTGCATTATCGACGGCCTGCGCGCCAAGGGCCTTGAGCCGGTTAGCCTCGATGAGCTGCTGCGTACTCCGGTAGACGGAAAGCGCTACTACTCCCGTTAATGATTGACTTTTCCCATACTGCTGATGTCGTAGCCCCGCAACTCCTTGGCTGCGTCATCACGCACGCTGGGGTGAGCATACGCCTCACGGAGGTCGAGGCCTACTTGGGCACAGACGATGCCGCCGCCCATACCTTCCGTGGGAAAACCCCACGCAATGCAGCCATGTTCGGCCCACCCGGTCGGTTGTACGTATATGCCTCTTACGGCATCCACCGCAATGTCAATATAGTGTGCGCGCCCGAAGGCGTGGGCCAAGGGTGCCTACTGCGCGGCGGTGAGGTGCTATCCGGGATCGATACTGCATTCGCGCGCCGCGGCACCAGCGACTTTCATAACCTAGCCCGCGGCCCTGGGAACCTTGGAAAAGCTCTGGGAGCAACGCTGGAAGATAACCACCTGCCAGTGCAGCTTTCCGGCCGCGACTCTGCACCGGAATGGGTGCGCGGCCCGCGCATTGGCATTTCCAAAAACCAGGATGCAGCCCTGCGGTTTTGGATTCCCTTTGATAAGACCGTCTCCGGCCGCCGCGGCTATCCCAAAAAGTAATTAATAGCGTCCGCCGTAGCGCTCATCGGCTTCGATGGCTTTGATGATGCGCTCATTAATTTGGGTCATTTGATGGATCTGCGCGCGGGTCAGGTTATCGATAACGGATCGGCGGGCCTGCTTAGCGTGGCCTGGGGCGGTTTCTACTACCTTGTCCCAGCCGCTATCGGTAAGCTGCGCCATCGTCGTTCGCCCATCATTGGGGCAAGGACGCCGCACGACCCAGCCCTGGCGCTCCAGGCGGGTGACAACTTGGCTCAGGCGGGACAGGGAGCCATTTGCGGTAATCGCAAGATCCCGCATGCGCATCTCATGATTTTCGGCCTCTGATAGCCGTGAGAGCACCGTATATTCAAAGAAGCTTAGCTTGGCATCATCGCGCAGCTGCGCGTCCAGAATATTGGTGAGCCGGACATTCACGCTCATCAGGGACATGAATGCTGCTAGTTCATCCTCTTCCAGCCAAAAGTCGTCCCGCTCGGTCATGAAGATTATTTTAGCAACTGGACTTCAATTCTAAAATAATCCCAAGTAGCCGAAGTCCCCGTACCGCTAATTCGAGCCTGGTCTGCTCCGCCTAGTGGCTGGTGGGTGCCAAGCGCGCTGGGTCCAATTCAATCCGGCGCAGCAACTGCGCGTTGAATGCCACCACGATGGTCGATAGCGACATCAATACTGCACCGGCCGCCGGGGAGAGCACGACACCGATGGGTGCGAGTACGCCTGCAGCCAAGGGCACGGCAATGATGTTGTAGCCAGATGCCCAAATAAGGTTTTGGATCATCTTGCGGTAGCTAGCGCGCGACAAGCTGATCATTGAAAGCACCGACCGTGGGTCGTCGCTGGCGAGCACCACCTCGGCGGATTCCATGGCGACATCGGTGCCGGCACCAATGGCGATGCCGACTTCCGCGCGGGCCAAGGCTGGGGCGTCGTTGACGCCATCGCCAACCATAGCCACAGCCAGGCCACGCTCTTGCAGTTCGGTGACCTTGGAGTCCTTGTCCTGCGGCAGGACTTCGGCAAAGACCTCGTCAATACCCAGTTCTTCGCCAACGGCCTCGGCGACCTGCGTGGCATCGCCAGTGATCATCGCAACCTTGACGCCCTGCTCTTGGAGCGCCTGTACGGCCGCGCGGGATTCGGGACGGATCTTGTCTTCGACCGCGAGGGCGCCGATGATCTGACCATCGTGCACGACGTGCAGGACACCTGCGCCGCGCTGGGACCACTTTTCAACCTGCGCATCGAATACCCCGGGGGTGGCAAGCTCTAGTTCGCGCAGCATATTCGGTCCACCGACGAGGACCTCTGCCCCATCGACGGTGGCCTGGATTCCCCGGCCGGCGGCCGCACTGAAATCGGAGCTGTGCAGCTGCTCCTGGGAAGCTTCCGCGTGGTCTTCGGCTGCCTTGACGATGGCGCGGGCCAACGGGTGCTCACTATCAGCCTCGGCCGCAGCGGCCACTGCTAGCAGCTGCCCCTCGCTGATGTCCTCAACGGTAGCGACACCGGTGACGGCATGAGCGCCTTCGGTCAGGGTACCCGTCTTATCGAAGAGGACGGCGTCGATGGTGCGCATGCGCTCCAACGCCATACGTTCCTTGATGAGTACCCCAGACTGTGCGGCCTGCTCGGTAGAGATCGCAATGACCAGTGGGATAGCCAAACCGAGGGCGTGGGGGCAAGCGATGACGAGCACGGTCACGGTGCGCACCACAGCATCGCTTGGGCTACCGATAATGGTCCAGACCACCGCGGTAATAAGGGCTGCGATCAGCGCGAACCAGAAGAGCAATGCTGCGGCGCGATCGGCAAGGGCTTGGGCGCGGGAGGAAGATTCCTGCGCCTCGGCGACCATGCTTTGGATGCCACCCAGGGCCGTATCCCCGCCGATGGCTTCTACCTGGACGCGGACGGTGTTATCGGTGGCTACCGTACCGGCAACCACGCGCTCACCTTTGTCGCGGAAGACGGGGCGGGACTCACCGGTGATCATGGATTCATCGAATTCGGCTGAGCCTTCAACAATGGTGCCATCGGCAGGCGCCCGGGCCCCAGCGCGGACCAGTACTATGTCATCCACCGCCAGCTCAGAGACTGGCACGGTGTGGGTCTGGCCATCGATGATCTTCTCGGCCTCGTCAGGCAAAAGTTCTGCCAAGGCATCCAAAGCGGAGGAGGCAGCGCCTAGTGCGCGCATCTCCAACCAGTGGCCCAGGAGCATAATGACGACCAAGAGGGCCAGCTCCCACCAGAAATCTAGGTCGAAGCCTCCAATCCCTAAGGTAGTGACCCATGAGGCGACGAACGCCACGGTAATAGCCATGGCGATAAGCAGCATCATCCCGGGCTGGCGGGATTTCAGTTCCGACCAGCCGCCTTGCAGGAACGGCGTGCCGCCATAGATGAAGATGATGGTGCCAAGCACCGGGGGAATCCAGGATGAACCTGCGAATTCGGGTACGCCGTAGCCGAGCAATTCTGCGACCATAGGGCTGAAGATGACGACCGGTACCGATAGCAGCAGCGACCACCAGAAGCGGCTGCGGAACATCGCCGCGTGATCGCCGTGTCCGTGGCCGTGGCCATGCCCGTGCTCGTGACCGTGGTGGTCACCGTGAGAGTGCCCTTCGTGACCGCCATGATCTGTGTGTTGCGTATGGTCCGCTTCCGCGGCCTGGTGAGCACCGGAATGCTCACCGTGTTGGTGGGAAGTACTCATGAAGTTCCTTTCTTCTCCTCCCTGCACCAAGAGGAGTCCTAGCGTCGGTGGAACACAGTGATGGTTACTCACCCCACCATATACCCCGGGGAGGTATATTTACAGGAACGAAAGGGGCCCTTTTCGCACCAGAGGCGAAGTGGAGCTGCCGAAAAGGCCTCCCCGCCTAATGGCACCGACTTGGACACACGAAAAAGTCGGCCTAAACGACAGGATGTGTTGGTGAAGTTATATGTTTAGCCGGTCTGGAGTGCTGGTATTAGGATTATTTCACTTATCCGGAGGGATAACGCAGCCTCGGACCTGAAATACCGTCGGGGGCGTGCT
>NZ_JBEHFV010000033.1:0-22833 GCF_040225855.1 Corynebacterium sp. KPL2850 | reverse complement strand
TAAGTACATTGGCACACTATTGAGTTCTCAAACAACATCCACACACCACAAGAAAATTAACCAAACGTTAACCTCTCGTCGGCGGCTCGTACCAACTTACCCAACAACCTGAACCAAGTCAAATCCTCGAACCAAGTCAGTACAAAAAGTCACTCAAAAGTAACCAACCGGCTACCTCTCGGCGACTCGCTAAAATTTATACCACCCCACTACACAACGCAAACTCGCAGGCCAACGTTGGTTTTTAGTGATAGCACGCGATCTTTCCATCGGGCCCATCGATAACGCGCACCGGAGTATTGAAGATGGGCGTCAGGATATCGTCGCGCATAATCTCCTCGGCCGGGCCGAATTCGACGATCTGCCCGTCCTTGCAAGCACAGATATAGTCCGCGTAGCGGGCAGCAAAGTTGATGTCGTGCAGAACCACGATGACCGTGCGCCCCAATTCCTGGGCGGCCTCGCGCAGGTGGCGCATCATGTCCACCGAGTGCGAAATGTCCAGGTTATTCAGCGGCTCATCTAGCAACACGTAATCGGTTTCCTGGCACAGCACCATGGCTACGTACGCGCGCTGGCGCTGGCCGCCGGAAAGCTGGTCAAGGTAACGGTGCTGCAATTCTTCCAAGTGCAGGAAGTGAATGTACTTAGAAATGACCTCTTCATCGTGTTTGTTGAGCCGCCCCTTGGTATAGGGAAAGCGGCCAAAGCCCACGAGCTGGCGCACAGTTAGTTTCGTGACGAAGTGATTTTCCTGCCGCAGGATAGACACAATCTTCGCCAGGTCGGCGGACTTGCTGGATTGGATGTCATAGCCGGCGATTTCGATGCTGCCTTCATCCATGTCGAGCAGGCGCCCGATCATGGTGAGCATCGTCGACTTACCCGCACCATTCGGCCCCACCAGCGCGGTGATGCCTCCTTGCGGGATGGTCAGGTTGAGCGGACCAATAGCGGTCTCGGCGGAATAGGTTTTAGAAACGTTCTTTAATTCGATCACAGTCGGCCCTTTCGCATAATGACAAACAGGAACACGGAGCCACCTACCAGCTCAATGATGATGGACACCACGCCTTGGGCGGAAAATACGTGCTGCATGAGGAAGTAGGCCGCAATGAGCACGAGGAATGCTAAGCCCACCGCCATCGGAAAGATGTAGCGGTGATCGTAGGTATCGGCGAATTGATAAGCCAGCGTAGCCACCAAAAAGCCCAGGAAGGTCATGGGACCTACCAGCGCGGTCGTCGTCGCCATCAATAGCGAGACCAACACCAGCGTGTAAATCGCATGCGCTTTGTGGTTCACACCCAGGTTGGTGCTGACATCGGCGCCCAAAGAAATCACATTGAGCTTGCGCGCATTGAGCACCAAAAGCGTAGTGGCGATGGCCACGATGGGGATGGCGATGGGATAGTACTCGGACTCTGCGTTATTGACGGAACCAAATAGGCGCGCAGTCAGTACGTCGAACTCGCTGGGGGTAAGCATGCGCTGCATAAAGGTAGAAAGCGAGCCCAAGCCACCACCGATGACCACGCCCACCAACAGCATGGCGTGCATATTCTGCTTCCTGCTGGTCAGCAGCCACGAATAGAGCACCAGGGAAAGCCCCACCATGACGGCCATTTGCATGAGGAAGGTGGGCACGGTGCGGGCATCGTTAAGCCCACTAGCACCCAGGAAGAAAATGGTCGCGGTATTGATGGCAACGTAGAGCGACTCAAAACCCATGATGGATGGGGTCAAGATGCGGTTATTCGTCACGGTATGAAAAGACACCGTAGCCATGGCTTGGCACACAGCAACGATCGCCATGGCGATGAGGGCATCGGCGCGGCGCTGGGCGATGAGCCAAAACTTGCGCGTACCAAATTCCATCGGGTTCCCATAGGCCAAGTACGCGAAGGCCAAAGCCGCAGCTACGCCCCATACGCAAGCCAGGATGATCCAATATTTCTTGGGCGGGGCGGACATCTTAGTTAGCACGTGTCGACCTCACAATCATGATGATGAAGACGATGGCGCCGATGACGCCAAGAATCACCGAAACCGGCATCTCAAATGGGGCGATGATGACGCGACCCACCAGGTCACACACGGTAACGATGCCGATGCCCAGCAGGCACACCCAAGGCACGTTGGAACGCAGGTCATCGCCGCGCATCATGGAGACGATATTGGGCACGATAAGTCCAAGGAAAGGCAGGGACCCCACGACGACGGTGACCACGCCCGTAGCAATGGCGATAAGGCCGGTACCCAGCAACAACATGCGGTTATAGTTCAACCCGACGTTGGTGGCCACGTCCTCGCCCAAGCCAACGACCGTGAGGCGGTCGGCGTAGATGTACACGGCCACCAGCACCAAGAGGACGATCCACAAAACCTCGTATTGGCCCTTGTATACCGCGGTAAATGAGCCCATGAACCAGATGCCCAGCTGTTGGAGCATATCCGTCATCAGGGCGAAAAACGTCGAGATCGCAGAGACCACGGCACCCAACATGATGCCAATGATCGGCACGATGAGCGAGGAGCGCAGGGTCACCCGGCGTAGGAAGAGGAAGAATACGACCGTACCCAGGAAGGAAAAGACCACCGCTCCGATCATCTTCACCAGGATCGAGGACGTGGGCGCGACAGCCATGACGAAGAGCAAGCCCAGCCCGGCCCACTCCGTGGTGCCGGTGGTAGACGGTTCAACGAAGCGGTTTTGAGTGAGCAGCTGCATGACCAAGCCGCTGACGGCCATGGCAGCGCCGGCGAGCACCAAGGCAATGGTGCGCGGCAGGCGGGTAATGCCGAACATGGCAGCGCCATCATCAGCGCCAAAAACGTCATATTGCCCGGTCAACAAAGAAGTAACGAGCAACGCGGCGACGATGAGTACGCCGAGGCCCAGCTTCCAATCCCAGACCTTTGTGCGGGTGGTGGTTTCCATAACTATCCTTTACGCACCTGAAAACCGGAGGGCACAAAATCCCTCCGGTTTCCGGTTTTAGTGGTGGCTAGTTCTTTTCAAACGCGTCTGCCATCGCGTTGAGAGTCTCCGTGAAAGTAATGATGTTTTCATTGGTGTAGGTATCCTGCGGAGCGGAAACGATCTTGCCTTCCTTAACGGCAGTCACGTTCTTGAGCGCCGCGGAATCCTCTACCAGCTTCTTACCAGGGGTGTAGCCTGCTTCATCCTTGGCCACGGCACCATCGCGGTCCATGATGAGGATGTAGTCAGGGTTGGAATCAGCAATTGCCTCGACGGAGATGTCATCGCCCTCGTGGTCGTCGCTGGCGTTTTCCACCTCGAGGGAAGGCTTCATGCCCAGCAGGTCAAAGAATGGTCCGAAGAAGCGGCCCTTACCTGGGGCGATGTAGTTAATGTCGCCACCGGAGGTGTTGACGGCCATGACGGTCTTCTCAGGATCGTAGGCGTCCTTAGCGCGGTCCAGGGCCTTGTTGAAGTCATCGACGAGCTTCTTTGCTTCATCTTCGTGGTCGAAGATCTTGCCCAGTGCTTCGGTTTGGCGGATGAGCTCTTCCGCCATGTCCTTATCATCGCGCGGGGAGAAGTCGAGAACCGGGGTGTCTTCCATCAAAGCCTCGATATCAGCCTGGTGCTGGGTGAAGCGCTGACCGTTGATGACGATGTCCGGCTCTGCGGCAACCAGCGCCTCCAGGTCGGGTTCGCGGTGCATGCCCAGGTTGGCCTCGATCGTGTCTTCATTGATCTTGTCCGACAGGGTATCCGGAACGATGCCCAGCGGGGCTGCCACGATGTTGACGTCCCAATCCGCGAGGATTTCGAAGGAACGGTTATCCGTTACCGCGACGCGCTCGAACGGTACATCCAGCTCATGGGTACCGTTATTATCTTCGATCTGCAGTGCGCTTTCCGATGTCCCCTTATTCGAGCCCTGGTCCTCTTCTTCCGCAGTGCTACATGCGGTAAGCGCCAGGGAGGCGACAGCCACGACAGACAAAAGAGCGCGATGAATTTTCTTCATTGTGCTTTCCTTATAGACGAGAAACAAATGCCCCATTAACTTATCTTAAGCCACCCTAACCAATCAAGGGTGAGGGTAACCTTTCCTAAAGCGCATCGTCCAGGCCATAGAAACGCGCTGCATTTGCGTAGAAAACATCATCGGCATGTACCCCTGCGGCCTTCTCAATGAGCCGGAAATCCTCTACCGAAAACACCCGGCTCGCCCGCTGCGAGGGCAGATCGGTACCCGCCATGAGGGCGGTGGGATCGACATCGACAATGCGGCGCACCACCTCCCCCGGGTCGAGGTCCACGCGCCCGAATCCGGTGGCCTTGACCTTTACTCCGGCATCGACAAGCTCCAAGAGACCATCTACTCCCTGCGCGCTCAGGCCCAGATGATCGATGCTCACGGCCGGCAGCTTCTTCAGCACCGGCGCCATTTCGCCCAGCGCAGCCGCGTCGACATAAAGCTCCACGTGCCAGCCGGCTAGGTCATAGATCCGCCAGGCGAGCTCCTCGAGGTCCTCCCGCGCTGCGCTGCCACCGCGCCGGAAGTTAAAGCGCACCGCCCGCACGCCCAGGCCATCGAGGCGGCGGATTTCGGCATTGGGGACATCGGCAGGCAGCTGTGTCACGCCTACGAAGTTATCCAACTCCCCTAGCGCGTCTGCCAGATACCCCTGGTCAAAGCCCTGAAAGGAACCGGAGACGACCGCGCCGGCGGTGATATCAAAACCCTCACCGCGCAGCTTCTCGCGCCATACGTTATAAGCCGGAACCAAAAATTCTGGCGGCGTATAACCCTGATTCTCCTGGATGGGGTGGGAAAAATCGATGATGTGGAGGTGGGAATCGAATACACGCTGCATGGCCACCACCCTAGCCGCGCGCGGGGAATCTTATGAGAAAAGCCCCAGCTAGAACTGAATCTAGCTGGGGCTCTCGGTGGAGCTGCCGGGACTTGAACCCGGGTCCTTCGTCACCTTGCCAGGGCTTCTCCGTGCGCAGTTCGCACATGATCTCTGCTCGGCCCTCCGGTTCGGGCGAACTCGTACCGGATGATGGGCCCAGTCACCAGTAAGAGTCCCATCTGGCCCTGATGACACAGCCAGACGGCAAGTTCCTTAGTCGATGCCAGGTTCTAGGTCAGGAACGAAACCTAGGCTGACAGACACGCGTCGCTGTAATTAGGCAGCGAGGGCGTAGTCACGCTGAGAGTTCTTCTCTGCGTTTATTTGTTTGCTACGACGCTTAAACGGTGGTCGTTAGCCTTCACCGGCACGCTTCCCCTGGCGCAGTGTACGAAGTCGAAACCAAATCAACCCCATAGCACTGTAGGGACGGGATAGTGCATCATTCCCTACGGTTGTTCCAACACTACCGCAGACCCTTTTATTTCTCCAAGTGCTCTTCCAGCCAGTCTTTTAAGACCACCGCGTGGTTAATCTCGCGGTCGGCAGCGCCAAAGAGCAGCGTGAGGTCCCCCTCCTTTGCCAAGGAGAGCAGCTGGGTGAGCTCCTCGGACTCTCGGTCATCGAGCTCGGCGCGGTAGCGGCGCGAAAACTCCTGGAAAGAATCCTCGTCATGGCTCCACCATTTGCGCAGCTCGGGGCTGGGCGCCACGTCCTTGAACCATTCGTCATAGTCCAGGTCCGCCTTGGCGATGCCCCGCGGCCACAGGCGGTCTACCAATACGCCCGTCCCGGAAATGGAGTCTTCACCCTTGACTGCGTCGTGAACCTTTACCGTTTTAAGCATTAATCCCCTTCACACGGCGGCCGAGCTCGCGGGTGATTTCGCGGTTTTGGTCGCGCCGCTTGATGTCTTCGCGCTTGTCATAGTCCTGCTTACCTTGCGCGAGCGCCAGCGACAACTTCGCGTACCCATTTTTGAGGTACACCTTCAGCGGCACCAGGGTTTTATTGCCATTGCGCACCTGCCCGTAGAGCTTGTCGATCTCCCTGCGGTGCAGCAAGAGCTTGCGGGTGCGCCGTGGACTGTGGTTGGTCCAAGACCCCATCGAATACTCCGGAATGTGTAGGTTCCGGAGGTACACCTCGCCATTATCAATAGTGGCGAAGGCATCATTGAGCGAGATCTTGCCTTCCCGGAGGGATTTGATCTCCGTGCCGAGCAGGACGATGCCACACTCGAATTCTTCGAGGATCTTATAGTCGTGCCGGGCCCGGCGGTTGGTCGCAAGCGTGGCGTCCCCGGAAGCCGCCTTCTTATTCTTCTTGCCCTTTTTAGCCATAATTGCCTCAGTGTACTGCTCGTTTACCGCACCCGGCAAACGGCTTAGCGGCGGACATAAGAACGCAGGGTAATCTGCGCGGTGGCAGCGGTAACCGCCAAGGCGAGCAGGCCCACCAGCGGCAGTGCGAGCCACAGATCGCTGGACTTCATCGGTGCCAGCAACTGCGATTCATACAGGCCCTGCAGCGCAGGATCGATCACTTGGGATTTCGCCACGAGCAGCCCGGCGCCGCCCAAGACGACACCGATAAGCGAAGCGAGCACCGCTTCTACCACGAACGGTGCCTGCGTCATCCAGCGCGAGGCGCCGACCATGCGCATGATTTCGGTCTCGCGGGTGCGGTGGAAGGCGGCGATTTGCACCATATTGGCCACCAAGAAGATGGCCGCGATGGACATCACGATGGCCACGATGAAGGTGGCGGTGCGGATGGAATCAAGGTTGCTTGCCGCCTCGCGCACCTCTTCTTGCTGATCCACGACCTCTTCTACCGCTGGGTTATCCCGCACGGCATCGATGGCGGAGGCTTCCTCCGGGTCAACGAGGCGCACGTGCAACGCTGCGGGAAGCGCATCCGGCGAGGTTTGTTCCACCATCACTGGGTCGGTGTCCTGGAATAGCTCGCGGAAGCGCTCGTAGGAGGCCTCCCGGTTGCGAAATTCCACGGACTCTACGGAACTATCGGATTCCAGCTGTTCCTTTAAGTCCGCGCAGATGGGCGTGGTGCAGTTTGGATCCGTGGCGGAAATATCCTCGTTGAGCTGCACCATAACCTCCACTCGGTCCAAGTAAATATCCTTCGTATCCTTGGTGAGATTGGTGACCATAATGCCGGCAACCACGGCGCCGACAGAGATGGCCGTGGTAATGATCATCGCGATGGTCATGGTCAGATTGCGGCCCAAGCCCTTGCTGGCCTCGCGGAAGATGAATCCGAGTTTCATGCCTGCTCCTCCTGCGCCGAATAGGTGGCATTGTGTTCATCGCGAACGAGCGTGCCTTCGCGCAATTCCAGCACGCGCTTCTTCGCCTTATCCACGGCGCGGGAATTGTGCGTGGACATCACGACGGTGGTGCCACGCTTGTTGATGCGCAGCAGCAAGTCCATGATCCCGTCGGCGGTGGCGGGATCGAGGTTGCCCGTGGGTTCATCGGCAAGCAGCAGCTTCGGGCGATTAACCAAGGCGCGCGCGATGGCCACGCGCTGCTGCTCACCGCCGGAAAGCTCGTGCGGCATCGCGTGGTGGCGGTCTTCTAGGCCCACCATCTCCAATACCTGCGGCACCGCGGTGGAGATGCGGTGCTTGCTCTTGCCGATGACCTCCAAGGCAAACGCCACATTCTGATACACGTTCAGCTTGGGCAGCAGCCGAAAATCCTGGAATACGTAGCCAATGGATTGGCGCAGGGCGTTGATATCCTTGCCGCTCAGCTCGTTGACGTGAAAATCGCCGAAGTAGATGTCGCCCGAGGTCACATTGCTGTAGCGCACCATGAGCTCTAGAAAGGTGGACTTTCCGGACCCCGAAGGTCCGATGAGGAAGGCAAACTCACCGTCCGCAATCTCAAAAGACACCCCATCGAGCGCGGGGCGGGACTGGGCGGAATACACCTTAGTCACGTTATTGAAAGTAATCACTCCGCCACTGTAGCAACCAAAGTTGACAGCAACCTGTGAACGCTATTTAGTAGTGTAGTCTAGAACACAAAATCTGGTGCGCAATGATGCCCGACCCGATCGACAGGAAGTGCCGATACTATGGCCGAGACTAAAACCAAAGAAAAACCGGAGAAAGCAAGCGGCTTTTTAGGCACCGTAGAAAAGATCGGCAATAAATTGCCCGATCCTTTCTGGCTCTTCGTCATCCTCGCGATAATCGTAGCCATTACCTCCTGGATTGGCCACCTGATTGGTATGAGCGCCGAGGATCCTAAAACCGGCGATACCATCGAGGTTGAATCGCTCCTGACCACCGAGAATATCTCGCGCATGGTCACAGACGCGGTGGAAAACTTCACGAGCTTCCCGCCGTTGGGCGTCATCCTTTCGGTGATGCTGGGTGTGGCCGTAGCCGAACAGTCTGGGCTTTTGTCCGCGCTCGTGCGCGCCATGGTGACCAAGGTCAGCCCGAAGTTTCTAACTTTTTTTGTATCCTTAGCCGGAGTTACCGGTTCCATAGCTTCAGATGCGATCTATGCCATTCTCATTCCGCTGGGCGCGATGGCCTTCCACTCGGTGGGTCGCTCCCCCATCGTGGGTGCCATGGTGGCCTTTGCTGCGTCCTCGGCAGGCTTCAATTCTTCGCTGATTCTTAACACCACAGACCTTCTGTTGGCCGGTATTTCCACTCCCGCCGCGCAGTTCGTGGATGAGGCTTATGAGGTCAGCCCGCTGGCCAATATCTTCTTCGTCATCCCCTCCGCCATCGTGTTGTCCCTCATCATTACCGCCGTCACGGAATGGTTCATGGTGAAAAAGGCCCGCGATCTGGTCAACCACGACAAGATCAATTACGAGGAAGTCTCCTTCTCCCAGGCCGCCGGCGCCGCTGATAACGAGGCGGACGAGGACGGCGAAGATAGCGACGTTGATTTCGAGGAAGAAGAAGACGAGCTGCGGGTAAAGCCGGAGGAGCAAAAAGGCTTGGCCGCCTCTGGTATCGCGCTGCTCATCTTCCTCGCCGGATTCTTCGCCCTGCTCTTTATTCCTGGCTCCCCGCTGGCGAGCCAGGAAGATAGCTTTATGGAATCGCCGCTCATTAGCGCGATTGCGGTTCCTATTGCCCTGGCGTTCTTGGTCTGCGGCATCGTCTACGGTATCTACGCTGGTACGCTGAAGTCCGCCTCCGACGTGCCAGATTTTATGGCCAAGGGGATTAATACCTTGGTGCCAATACTTGTGCTTTTCTTCGCCGTCGCCCAATTCCTGGCATGGTTCGGATGGTCCAACCTCGGCGTCTGGACCGCGATTAAGGGTTCTGAGCTGCTGCAGGCATGGTCACTGCCGCCCATCTTGATGTTCGCTGCACTCATGGCCATGGTGGCAGTCCTCAACCTGTTCATTACCTCAGGTTCCGCGCAGTGGGCACTGATGGCGCCGGTGATCGTTCCGATGATGATGTACGTGGGCATCTCCCCCGAGGTCTCCCAGATGCTCTTCCGTATGGGCGACTCGCCGACGAATATTGTTACCCCGATGTCGCCTTCTTTCGCCCTCGCGATAACCTTCCTGCAGCGCTACTACAAGCCGGCGGGCGTTGGCACGCTGATGTCGCTGGCGCTGCCGTATTCCATCGCCATGTTAGTCGGCTGGTTTATCTTCTTTATCGTGTGGTACCTGTTGGGTATCCCACTCGGGCCGGGCGCCCCGATGCACTACCCGGCTTAAGCCTGCAGGGCGCGGTTGAGGTTAATCCTCGCCGCGCTCTTGTTGCATGCGCCAGCGGATGCCGGCCTCCAAGAATCCATCGATGTCCCCATCGAGCACCTTGGAGGGATCGCCCATTTCAAAATTGGTGCGCAGGTCTTTGACCATTTGGTACGGGTGCAAAACATAAGAGCGCATCTGGTTGCCCCAGGAGGCATTGCCGCCGGCGCCGAGCGCATCGATCTCCGCCCGCTCTTCCTGGCGCTTGCGCTCCAAGAGCTTCGCCTGCAAGACCCGCATGGCAGAGACCTTATTTTGGATCTGCGACTTCTCGTTCTGGCAGGTAACCACGATGCCGGTGGGGATATGAGTCAGGCGCACCGCGGAATCGGTGGTGTTAACTGACTGTCCACCGGGGCCAGAGGAACGGTACACATCCACGCGCACCTCGTTATCTGGCACATCGATGTGGTCCGTTTGCTCCACTACGGGAAGGACCTCAACCTCCGCAAAGGAGGTTTGGCGCCGGCCTTGGTTATCAAAGGGCGAAAGGCGCACGAGGCGGTGCGCGCCCTGTTCCACGGAAAGCTGGCCGTACATGTATTCTCCGTGCACCACGAAGGTAGCGGATTTAATGCCCGCCTCCTCGGCATAGGAAATATCGTAAATATCCACCTTGTGGTCATGCTTTCCGGCCCAGCGGGTATACATGCGCATGAGCATCTCCGCCCAATCGGCAGCGTCTACCCCGCCGGCACCCGACCGGATATTGATCACGGCCTCGCGCGGGTCATATTCCCCGGAGAGCATGGTTGTTACCTCGAGGGATTCGATGGCGCTTTCCAGCTCAGCAAGGTCTTCATCGGCAACGGAGACGGTACCTTCTTCCTCCGCGAGCTCGTACATCACCGGCATATCATCTAAGCGCCCGCGCAAGGATTCCAGTTTGCGGACCTTTGCCTGTGCTGAAGACAGCTCAGAGGTGACCTTTTGTGCGTGCTCGGGGTCATCCCACAGCGAGGGATCCCCAGCTTGGGCTTCCAACTCCCGAATGCGCGCAGCCAAGGCTTCCGGATCCATAATCTTTTCAATGGTGGTCAGGGTGGTGTCCAATTGCTTGAGCCGTGTAATTACTTCGGGACGCATAGGCCCCAATCTTACCCACCTCCCCCACAGAATTAGCCATTGGTTGGATTTAGGGCGACAATGGTGTGCATGGATCAAAAGCCAAGCTTGCAGGAGATGATCGATGCGGTCATCAAAACGTTTATTGTCGCGCATGCAGACGATGGGGATGCCCATTTGGCGCAGGCGCTTGTGTATAACGCCGGACGCTTGGCTTGGCGCTTGCGCGAGATGGGCGTCTCGGTTGAGCAGAAAACCTCTATCTCTGACGTGGTCACGGATGCGGACCGCGCCGCCGAGCGCTTTATCGCCGGCGTGCTAGAGGCCGTGCGCCCTGAGGACGGCCTCGTGGGTGAGGAGGGCACCGCCCGCGAGTCCCAGTCTGGGCGCAATTGGGTCATCGATCCGGTCGATGGGACCTACAATTTTACCTCTGGCTCGGATTATTGGTGCTCGGCGCTCGCGCTTACCGATGCATCCGGGGTCGCCCTCGGCGCCGTCCACCGCCCCGCCATGGGCTATACCTGGTTTGGCGGGCGCGACTACCCCACCTCGCTCGATGGCAAGGACGTTGCCAAGCTGCAGGATAAGCCGGCAGAAGAAATCTCTCTCTCGTCCTACCTACACCCAACGTCGCTGGCGGATCCAGAAATTCGTGCCGCGTGGCAGCGGGTGGCCGAAAACTTTGCTACAGTCCGTATGCTTGGTGCCGGTTCGGTGGACTTGGCCTCCGTGGCAGAAGGCACGTGGGGCGCATGGATGCAGCACTCGGTAGCAGATTGGGATTGGTTCCCCGGCAAGGCTCTCATTGAGGCCGCCGGTGGTGCAGCCCGCAAGGTAGAAGCCGGTAGCGTCGAGTGGTGCTTGGCCGGAAATAAACAAGTAGTTCAACAAATGGAGGAATGGCTCCGTGGGTAAATTCAAAGAAGACTTAGGTCTCGCACTCGAGTTAGCCGGTCACGCCGATGTGGTCACGATGCACCGTTTTGAGGCCACCGACCTTTCCGTGAAGGAAAAACCGGACCTGACCCCGGTTTCGGATGCGGATCTCAACTGCGAGAAGCACATCCGCGATTCGCTGAAGCGCTCCCGCCCGCGCGATGAGGTTTTGGGCGAAGAGTTTGGCGGCCAGGCCTGCTACGAGGGCCGCCAGTGGGTTATCGATCCCATCGATGGTACGAAGAACTTCGTGCGCGGCGTGCCCGTGTGGGCAACGCTTATTTCCCTGCTCGAGGACGGCGAACCGGTCGTCTCCGTGGTCTCCGCCCCCGCCCTGCGCCGGCGCTGGTACGCGGCGAAGGGCGCCGGTGCCTACCGCGTTTTTGGCGGCGAGCCGAAGCGCCTGCACGTCTCCCAGATCGAAAAGCTAGGGCATGCCTCCCTGGCCATGAGCTCGCTGACCGGCTGGTCCGAGCGCGGATTGCGCGATAAATTCCTCAACTTGACGGATAAGACATGGCGCCTGCGCGGCTATGGCGATTTCTGGTCTTATTGCCTGGTGGCAGAAGGCGCCGTCGATATCGCCACCGAGCCGGAGGTTTCCCTCTGGGATCTCGCCGCCCCGTCCCTGCTCGTGACCGAGGCCGGCGGCACGTTTACGGATCTGTCCGGCAATCCTGGGCCGCACGGCGGATCGGCCATTGCCTCCAATGGCCGCCTGCACAAGGCTGCGCTACAGATGCTGCAGGATTAGGGCCGGGCCGAAAGCTTCAATAAGACCGGTTCGCGGCGCCCGGCCTCGGCGCCGGAGCAACCATCGCTGTGCGAGCAACTCCCGCAGCCGCCCGTGGGGCACGAGGACAGCGATTCACGCACGAGCTGCGCGCTGTGCTCCAGGTGGGCGAGGATGACCTCCTCGGTCCCCTGCCCCAGCCCGGTCGCGCGGGCGATGTCTGCGGGGGTGGAGTGACCGCCGCGGATCGCTTCTTTAACCTTGTCTGTCGGGCTCATAGGAATAACCTCAGCACCTGGAAGACGCCGACTGCCAAGACCCAGGCCGTGACGAGCTGGAGCGCAAAGCCGATGAGCGTCCACTTCCAGCCAATTTCGCGCCGCTGCGCGGCCACCGTGGCCACGCACGGGGTATAGGCCAAGAGGAAGACCATGTATGCCCACACCGCAGCCAGCCCGTGCCCGCCGGAAGCGGCATCGAAGTCGCTGCGGATGTGATCGGCCAGCGAAGACTCAGCCTGTTCCTCAGGTTCCGCATCCGTGACGTCATCGACGGCATAGGTCTGCGCCCAGGTAGAAATCAATGTTTCCTTCGCCACGAAGCCCGTTACCAGCGGGCCGGTGAGCGACCACGAATCGAAGCCAGTCGGCGCAAACGCCGGGGATATCGCCTTGGATACCGCGCCATAGGCCGAGTCCTCCGGCGGGACGGCTTCTTCGTCAAAGGAGTGGCCACCGGTAACCGGGATGGACATGAGCAGCCAAATGACCACCACCGTGGCGACGATGATGCCACCTGCGGTATGTAGGAATCCCTTCAAGCGCACCCACATGACCGACAGCGATAGCTTGAACGTGGGCAGCTGATACGACGGCAGGTCAATAACGAGCGCCTCAGACGGCATGGCGCGCCAGACCGTTTTGCGCAGCGCCAGGCCCACGGCGACCACCAAGGCGATGGATAAGACGTACATGCCAAAGACGGCCGATCCGGCGTGATCGGGGAAGAAGACCTGCGCCAGCATCATAAAGACGATAAGCCGCGCCGAGCACGAGGTGAAGGGGATGAGCAGGCAGGTAAGGATGCGGTGGCGGACATCGCCAAGCACGCGAGTGGCCGAAATCGCCGGCACGTTGCAGCCATAGCCCACCACGATGGGGATAAAGGCCTTACCAGGTAGGCCAATCGAGCGCATGACCCTATCGGTGACCACCGCGGCGCGCGCCATGTAGCCGGAATCCTCCAACACCGCCAAGCACAGAAACATCAGCGCTAGCAGTGGAGCGAAGGTCAGGACCATGCCGACGCCGCCAATGAGGCCATCAACAAGCAAGCCCGAAATCAGCCAGTGATCCAGACCAATGGCTTCGAGCCCGGCGCGGGCCGCGTCCGAGACCGGACCGGTGACAAGATCTTCGAGGCCGTCCTGCATGGGCCCTGCCACCGTGGTGGTGATGAAGAAGACCGCCCACATCACCGCGAGGAAGAGCAGCGGGCCCACCACTGGGTGCAGCACCACGCGGTCCACGCGCTGGGTGAGGGTCTCGCCTACCTCCACGCGGTGGACCGCAGCTTTTTCGGCGGCATCGAGATCCGCAAAGCGCTGATCCAGGCCGGAATCCTGGCGGATGATGGTTGGCTCGACGCGCATGGCCTGTGCCACGGTGGTTTCCAGCCCGTCGAGGTTGCGCCGGCGCCGTCCATTGACGCTGACCACTGGCATGCCAGTGGCGCGGGAGAGCGCTTCAGTATCGATGCTAATGCCCTGCTGCTCGGCCATATCCTCCTTGGTCACGCCGATGACCACGCGGTATGGCTCGGCGGCAATTTGCAGCGCCAAGTTGAGCCCGCGGGCCGGGGCCGTTGCGTCCACGAGGACCACGACGACATCAGGGCGCTCGTCTGCCGGGCAGTCAATGAGCATCTGCTTGGTAAAGGCCTCATCCGGGCTCATGGGCTCAAGTGAATAGGCGCCGGGCAGGTCGATGATGTCAAAGGCCTCTGGCTGCGCATTCCAGAGCCCGCGGCTGACCTCGACGGAGGTGCCCGGCCAGTTGCCGGTCTGGACCTTCGCTCCGGTCAATGCGTTAAAGAGGGTGGATTTTCCGCAGTTGGGCGCGCCCACCAGTGCGAGCACCGGCGTGCCTTCCGCCGCTATCCGCATGGTGGAGGTGCTGTGGCAGCTTGCTGGGGCCGTGGAGTTATGTGCCATCGCTTATGCCTCCAACGGAATGACTTCGAGTTGGCGCAGCGTGTGTGCATCCACCGCATAGCGGGCCGTGCCTACGCTGACCACGCGCGCACCGCCGGCAACGGTGCGGCCGATCTGCACCCGGGTACCAGGACGAAAGCCCAGCTCGCGCAGCCGCACGGCCAGTGCCGGTTGGGTCTCGGTCGCGTTGTGCAGGCAATCAGCGGATAGTTCCACCACGGCGTCAGTGGGTGCTTGATCCGCGCGCATGGGCCCGGTTTCTGGTGGGGTGGAATGGGTTTTGTGCATGGGGGAAACCTCAGTTCAAACTTCGCTGTGGAAGCGTTAGCCACAGCAGATATTGACTATTCCTAAATGGACAATAGGTAAGTCTCACCTTAGTTTATGTCTTTGGTTGCAGGCAAGGCTATCCTGCGCTTCCCCCACTTTGGCGGGACGCATGCGCGTTATGCGCCCATAGAAATTGCACATAAAAAGCGCCCCGTGCGGCTCTCAAGGCTGAACGGGGCGCTATCTGCTTCGCGGTTTATGCTTCGGGCAAGGTAAACCCTGCGCCAACGCCACCGCGGCGGTTCATATCCGCCAACACGGTGTCCATGTTGGTAGCGGCGGTGGGGTTGTGAACCGCACCCTGCAGCGGGGTGCGGCACGGGAAGTTCACCGGCAGGAAGCCGCCGGAGATGGAACCGATGAGGCGGTCACCAGCGAGCAGCGGCGCGCCGGAATCGCCCATCATGGCGCAGACTTGGTTGACCTGGATGCTTTGTGCCTGCTGATAGGTCATACCGCAGGTCTTGCCGGTGGCAACGCCCTGCTTGCATACGGTCTCACCTGGGTTTACGGTTCCGCCCAGGGAGTTAACGGTAACCCCGTTGTAGGTACGGGTGACCTCAGCATTAGAGCCGAACTCGATAACCGAATAATCCAGCTCGTCGTTCTTGGCCACGATGGTGCCCGTCGGGCCAATGTGATCGGAATCGGCCGAGGTAATGGCATCGCCCTCATTGCCGCAGTGCCCCGCGGTCAGCCCCACCTTGCGGCCGGCATCGTCGTTGCCGGCAACGCTCAAGGTGCACATGGTGTCACCATTGACGTAGATGGGGGTGCCAGGGCCATAGAGGGACTTGCCCTGGTTCATGGCCACATCGGATTCCTCAGGGATGCGCGGGGCATCGAACAAGGAACCCGGCACACGGTGCAAAACAAAGTCCGAATCGGGCTTGCCTGCAGCTACCTTGGAAAATCCATCGTTTTTCCACTGGTAGTTGGGATTATTGCCCAGTGGCTTTTGCTCTACTTGGGTGGCTTGCTCAAGCAACCCGAACGGGTTCGGGTTGGTGGCCGGCTCTGCGTACTGGGCCTCCTGCTGGCCGTTATTCGCCACCGCGTCGTGCGCGTCCTGTACTGCGGAATCCACGGCATCGGTGACCTGTGTATCCACCTCTGGGGTCTCAATCCCAAAGTCCGCGAGGCCATCGCGCACTTGGTTGATTAACCCTGCCGAGTCAATATCCGGTTGGGGCAATTCTTGGGCGCCTGCTGCCGGGGAACCCAAGAAAAACGCACCAGCGAAAGCCGAGCCCACCAGGACTTTCTTTAGGTGCGGAATGCGAAGCATCAAAGTACCTTCTTTCAGTTGTCAGGATCGTGCTAGCTAAATCCTGACATGGATGACGTGTGAAAGCAGCTAAGTCCTGTGACTGTTTCCAAGCCGTTACCGTTCTTTCAGGTTTCGGGGGTGATCCCACAATTAATCCATCCCAAAAACTTTTCGATGCCCTATTCTTCACTCCATGAGGTCCCCACAGATAAGCGCTGAGACTTAAGATGCCAGAGCCGCTTTCTTATTCCGATACCGCCGGATTCCCACAACTGCACATGAGTAGGGTCATCGACACTGATTTCGATACCGCAGCCCACCGGCTCTTTCGCTGGGGCATCCAGCGCAGCGGCCTTTTCCGCGTGCGCCCCTCCCACCCGGTCGTACAAGAAGGCGCCGAGGTCACCTTAGGCCTTGGCCCGTTTGATTTCCGCTGCCGCGTGGTCGAGACCTTCGCCGACGATGGCCGCTGCGGCTTTACCTACGGCACCTTGCCCGGCCACCTCGAGCGCGGCGAGGAAAGCTTCACCCTGGAGCGCCTGCGCGATGGCCGGACGCTGCTGCTTATCGATGCCGCCTCCGAGCCCTTCCTTCCCTTCTTGCGCCCGCTTATCGATATCCCCCGTCGCCTCCTCATCCGCTGGTTCTACCTGCACGCGCTGGACTAGCATGGCAGCGCCTAGGCCGCTGCCCCTCCTCTCTAGGAAAGGCAGCGGCCTAGGCGCAGTTAACTACTTGCGCTTTTCATCGAGGTTATCGCGAGCCTCGCGCACAACGTCTTTCACGCGGTCAAAGAAACCGCCCTTCTTACCGGATTCTTCCTGGTATTCCTGCGCCTTGTCTTCCACGAAGTCCTTAGCGCGGTTGATGGCCTCTTCAACGACATTGCCAGCCTCGGTGACCTTGTCCTTCAGGTCATCGAAGTCATCGCGTTCATCATCTGCCGCATCCCCTTCCGGTTGCTCCGGCGCGGTGCCGATGTGCTCTTCTTCGGCCTCGCCCACAACGTGCTCTGAGGGCTCATAGTCCGCGTTGTCCTCATCCAGCTTTTCCTGCAGGTCCGGCTGCTCGGACGCGGCGGCGACGTGTTCTTCCTCAGCACCAGTAACGACGTGGTTCTTCGGCTCGTAATCGCTCTGGGTCGCGGAGTCGTCCTGCTCGTCTGCGTTCGCCGTTGCAGCGGCACCGGCAGCTGCTGCACCAGCTCCCGCTGCGCCGGCTCCCGCTGCCGCAGCCTTGCCGGATTCAATCTTGTTGCCCTCGGCATCAGTAGATGCCAAGTAGGTAAATTTCTCGCGGTCCACGTCCACTTCGTGACCAAGGGCGCGTGCAGTTTCTTTAGCCATTGCTTTGTACTCCTTAACTAGATCTATACTTTCCCATTCTAGCGTTCCAGAAAGTTAAGGTGCGTGCACGGGAACCGGCATTGGGAGAAACCGGAAGGCTCTTTTGTGCTCTTCGGGTGCTACCCCGGCAGATAGAGGTACGGATGAGCGTCAGGCTGCCCAAAACAACCGCGTTTCACCAAAAATCGACCCGAAAAATGGACAAACGCGGTCATTTTGGACACTTTCCGCCTCTCCACTGCCAGCCCACAAAAATAAACGTGCAATAAGCATGCGTGCACTAGACACGCGTGCACAGTGCATGTATTCTTCTGACATGGACAATCCAAGCAAACAAGTCGCCGACGCACTGGGACTACTTTCCCAGCGCAGCCTCCGTCGACGTATGTACGCCCATCTCACCGAGGGGCTCGGTGAAGAAGTCAACGAATCCACATATTTGGTGCTCAGCGGCCTAGACCGCTGTGGACCCTCCACTCCGAAAGAGCTCGCCACCGTCATCGGCCTAGATCGCTCGGTAGTATCCCGCCACGCCTCGGCCCTAGAAAAGGCCGGACTCATTGGTCGCACTACCGATCCCCGCGACGCGCGATGGATACAACTGTCGCTGACCCCACTGGGCCAAGACAACGTCGCCGTGATGCGCTCGCGCCTGACCCAACAATTAGAAGAATTCCTCGCCCGCTGGCCGGAGCCCGCGCAACAGCAATTCGCGGAAATGCTCACCGCCCTCACCCACGACGGACCATTCGCCTCCTAATACCTCCATCGCTATCTCCACCATGACCACACCTCACCACGCCTTGTGCGCACACACTTCGAAGGGAACCCCTCATGCAGGAAGAAGAAAAACTCGACCCCCAGACTAGGCGGGTAGTCATCGCCCTTGTCTTCGGTTCAATTTTGCCGCTGCTAGATATCAGCATCGTTAACGTCGCTATTCATTCCATCAGCGAGGCGTTCCACGCACCGATAGTTCTCGCCCAATGGGTCATCACCAGCTACGGGTTGGCCTCCACCATGGCCATTCCGCTCAGCAGCTGGGCAACGCGCCGCTTCGGCGCCAAAAATCTCTGGATTACCGCGCTCGCAACCTTCACCGTCGCTTCAATCCTGTGCGCGATGTCTACGCATATAGACATGCTCATCGCCTTCCGCGTCCTGCAGGGATTCGCGGCGGGCTTCTCGGTGGCGGTGATGCAGACGCTCATCGTCACCAATGCCGGGAAGGACCAGGCCACACGCGCCATCACCGCAATCGGTCTACCAGCGGTCATTGCGCCTGCGATTGCCCCGCTACTGGGCGGGCTGCTTGTCGATGCCATCGGCTGGCGCGCCATCTTCCTCATCAACGTCCCCATCGGCATCGCCGCGATTGCCCTTGCCGTGCACTATCTAGAACGGACCCCAGCAGACCCAGCAGCCCAGCTGGACCGCACGGGATACCTCCTGCTCGCCCCGGGTTTGCTCGCAGCGGTCTATGGCTTTACCACCATCGGGCACATGAACTCTTGGACAAGCATAATTCTCCTCGCCGCCGGCGCGGGGCTGATTGGCTACTTTGTCTTGCATGCGCTCCGGGCGCCGTCACCGCTTATCGATGTCCGCCTATTTACCCACCCCTCCTTTTCCTCAGCGTGGGCAACGCTGGCCATTGCAAGCACCGTATTTTATGGCGGGCTCTTCCTCATTCCGCTGCACTACCAGAGCAACTATGCCTACACCGCACTGCATGCGGGACTTCTGCTAGCCCTACAAAGCGTGGGCGCCTATTTCAGCCGCTCGGCATCGAAAAAATTCATCGCCCGTTGGGGTACGCGGAAGACCGTCTACATGTGCATTGCCGCCACTATTATCGGAACGCTACCTTTCGCCTTTCCCACCGGCCAGGCGGCAGGCTGGCTCATCCTTCAAGGCTGCGCGCTATTCGTGCGCGGCGGCGGCATCGGAGCCCTTACGGTGCTCACGATGTCCGCGACCTACCACGGCTTAGCCAAAGATGAAGTCGTCCATGCCAGCGCTGCGGGCCGCATAGCGACCCAACTTGGCAGCGCACTAGGCGTATCCGTCTGCACGGTGCTGATGACCCTCACCCACGGGGTCGGCTGGACAACGTTCGCCTACTTCACCGTGTTCACCACACTTATGGCTGTAACGGCTACCGGCCTCCCACGCGGGACCGTGGTCCGAAAATAAAAGGTGAAGCTCGAGGCATTTGTCCTACCGAGGTTCCTCTTTAGGAATTCGCTTCTGCTTCCAGGACGAAGAGGTGTTTGCCCCAGCCAACAGCCGTGGCAGAAGAAATAAGAGCGCGGCTATCAGCGGTAGCAGCGCTGACATCGTCCTGGGTCGGCACCTTGGTGCCGAACATGGAAAGCCTTACCAAGTCCTCTTCATAGGAATGCTCATCGCCGCCGGCTTCCTCGAGGACCTCGGTAAGGATATAAGCCCGGCGGGACTTATCCCCACCAACCGCGCGCCCTAATTGGGCGGCCACCTCTTCGCTGCCTAAGACGCTCCAGGGATCGATGAAAATAACGTCAGTTGCCCACGCATAGTCTGCTTCGGTGGGAGAAAAGCCGCTTTCGCTGCCACTCGTTTCGCATCGTTCACGAGAAGCTCCTGCGATTTCCCCTAGCACCGCTTCCGAGGAAGCACCGGTAATAATCCGGCTCTGGGCATGCTCACATCGCCGGAGAATTTCATCCGCATATACCGCACCTCCCTGGCCAATGATGAGGACACGAGCGGTCTCATTCAGATAGTGCTGCAGCGCCTGTGCAGCGGACGGAGCAGTCCACCCAGCGCTCACGTTCTTTTGCTCACAGCGCTCGGCCGCGAGTTGTGGGTCACGGCTCACATATTCTGACCACGGCAATCCCTGTTCGCCTTGCGGTGCCGCCTCACCGGTACGAAGGCTATGCTCAAGGCGCATCAGCGCCATCGCCTCAAGATGCGCCGGCCCGCTGAGCCAACACACCACATTGGAATCTGGGTCCGCTAACTCCATTCCCATTGCAGTCAAGGTGAGGGTGGTTTCGCTGACTTCGACGAGTTCAAGAGCAGCTAGGTAACGGATAAACCTCCGTAACGCCTCCTCGTGAAGGTCTGCCGCAGCAGCAAGGGCAGGAAAAGTATTGGCACCCGCGTCGATCTCTTGGAATAGCCCTAAACGTACTGCAGTGCGGAGCGCAAAGGCTGAATTCAACTCAGCCAAATCATGAATATTGTGCAAAACACTATTGCTGCTCGATGCGCTTTCTTTGCCATCTTTCCGGCTAGTTCGCCGCCAGTAACCTGTAATTTCCTGATGCTCAGGGGCGATTCCGGAAGCCTTAAACAAACGCCGCAGTGTTTTCAGCCGGGAGGCCTCCCCCGCCGCCCATACATATGCTTCGCCCCTAGGCAATTGTGAGTCAGCGGTCTCTTCAAAGAGCGCACTAGCCTTTTCAACGAAGCCCTCGCCCTGGTCACGTATCGCCCAGTGGATCTGTACTGAATCCGGAATGTCTAATTTTTGAATATCAGCGTTCGTCGGAACCTCCACCACCGCAATCGCATCATGCCCAGATGGGAGCGATTCCAGGCAGCGGCCGATGGCTGGGAGCGCAGTCTCGTCTCCTGCCAAGAAAAGCCAATCGATATGCGTGGGCAACTGTGCACACGACTTCGGGCCTGCCACAAAAATGGGGTCACCAATGCGAGCACTCTGTGACCAGTTTTCGGCCAAGCCCTCACCATGGCGCGCGAAATCAATTGCTAATAGCCCATTAACAGCGTCAAAGTAGCGAACCGTGTATGTGCGGAATAAGTTCTTAACGGCTTCTGGCCACAGGAGGTTGCCATCGTTTTGGGCGATTGGGTGCGGTCGCTCTCCAGTCTCCGGATCCGGGAAGATGAGTCGAACGTCGTCATCAAAACCATGGCTTAATAATGAAGGAACGGAAATACCATCGCGTTCGTGCTCCTGGAGCTGCTCCCCGCTGAACGTAATTCGCCGCATGGATGGCGATATATCTTCGATATTTTCCACGTATAATTCCCGGTAGGAAATTGGATAAATTTCCCTGCTCCGGCTGTTCCTTGGCATTTTTGAGACCATTCCCCTCTCGGTCTTGATGGCTTTTATTTCACTTTGTTCGATGGCCTAATTTTTATTTAGTTTTGCTGACGCTTTGAACGTCTCTTCCCGCGCCAAGCATTTTCCAGCTCACCCACATACCTTTTAACGCAATCATCTTGCTGCGCCGATGGGTGAATATACGGAAAGCCTGACGTCGGTTTTCGTTGCTGGAAAGGCAAGAACGGACGCACCACTGCCTTGGATACAGTCCATTTAAGACAACGCCTTCCGATGAATCGGAAGGCGTTGGCGACTACCTGCCGCAAAGGGGTGAGCCCCATCTAGCAGGCGTCGGAGTTGTGCAGACCTTAACTACTTTCCAACCTTTTCCAGCGTCGGCATCGTCTTGTCCAGCACCCAAGCTCGGCTCAGGCTCGTTGGGGTGTTGAGTCCAGCGACGACCGCTTCGTCACCAGCGAGAGTCGCACCGGATTTCACCTGCGGCAAATCTTTGTATCCCGGAGTATTTTCAACTTCTTCGATTGAGCCGGTGCGGTTATAGATGACCATAAAATCAGCGGCTAGGTAGGACACGTTTTCCGGAGAAAGCGTGACTCGGCCATTATCAACTGGAACCGTACCGTCAGTCAGTTTCTCCGGGAACTTCATACCTAGATCGTAGATGAAGGATGCACCCGGATCCTCAGGGTCAGCAACGGCGCCAAAGGATCCCTGGGCGAATTGGGAAACAATGCCGGTTTTACCAGAGAGGTTTGGCAATTTTTCCTTCACATCAGCGAAACGCTTCTGATCCTCTTCAATTGCTTTCTTAGCTTCGGACTCCTTATTGAATATCTTGCCCAAAGCTTCTAGCTGCGCTTCCCAGCCAATGCCCTCCCCGGTATCGGAGATTCCGCCGAGGGTCGGTGCGATGGCTGACAATTCTTTGTAATTGTCCTCAGAAATTGTCCAGTAATCCCCAACGATGAAGTCGGGTTCGATTGCCGCGATTTGTTCTTGTGGCAGAGTTTTGAAATCTGCCTGATCGATCACCTTGACACCATCGAGCTTCCCCTCGCGCCAAGGCGAGTTCTTGTCCTTTGCATTCTGCACGACGGCTGCCGGTTTAAGGGCCCGAACCCCGGAAAGTGGACACGGGGATTTAATCAAGATGCGATAGTAAGTGTAGCTGATCCGGCGGCTTCG
>NZ_JBEHFV010000032.1:0-23546 GCF_040225855.1 Corynebacterium sp. KPL2850 | reverse complement strand
TGGCATGGTGGAAAGGTACCTCACTTCCCCAGCGAGATGCTGGTTTCAAGGTGTCCACCATCTGGGGGTCAGGTCCGGTCAATCGTTTTTATTGTCTCGCATGATTATCGCCAATCCACAGGCCACAACCCGAGGACTTTAGCGATCCTTACCGTCGCGACTGCGTGCTAGTTGAACACAGGAGTACTCTTCACCGTGATAACGACGGCCTCTTTGGCGCCGGCTAACATCCTAATCAAACCCCGAACTTCATACCGAGCCGGAGGCATAAACGTCTACACCACTACACGGGACTTGACCGTCCATATTAACGCAGTGCCCACGGTGGCACCGGTGAAAGATGAGCATGATGTGGTTGTCCCCCACGAAAAACATGACCTTCAACCCCCTGCGAGGCAAGACGGATGACTAACGAGTCTGGCTCCCGCAGCATGGCACTACACCCGCTGCGGGAGCCTTTGTCGTACTCACGCTGGGTTGTGCGCGCTGCATGGCCGCCGAGATTGGGCCAGCGGCAACGCACTTTGCTTACTGGCTAACCACACCGCACGATGGGTTGTGGATCGTAGACCGTGGTCTTGGTCTCGCGGGAAAGCTCCTTGCCGCTGAGATCCTTGATGATACGGGTATCGGACGTCGTAAAGCCCGGTGCACCGGATGATGGCGAACAGTCGCTGCCCGGCACGGACCTCGGTTGTGGCTCGGTCTTGGCCCAACGGCCGTTATTAATGGATTCCACCTCTACCGTCTTGGTGCCTTTCAAGCGGACGGTGATCTCACCGCCGCCAAAATTAGTCTCGATCTGCACTGGGGTATTGAAAGTATTGGTAAATTGCAGGTCAATGGCGCCCTCATACACGGTAGCCTCGCGGCCGGCCGGGTAACGGGAAATGTAGTACGAGTGCGGGGTGTGCGCGGTATCCTGCATGCCCGCGAAGTACGCGGCGTTATATAGCGTAGTGGCGAACTGGGAGATGCCACCGCCCACGGCGGTACCGGAATGGCCGTCGATGATGATGCCGGATTCCACATAGCCCTGCGCGGTGCCGCGGGGGCCGGTATAGCCATTGAGGGAGAAGGTCTCACCTGGGTTCACCACGGCACCGTTGACCTCTTGGGCCACCAGCTGAATATTGCGGCCGGAGGCAGAAGAGAAGCCACCGGTGGAGAACTCGCCCACGGTATCGTTAAACGTCGCGTTTTCGGCGTCCTCGGTGGTGAAATCGGCCGGGTCAGGCTTGTAGGTTGCGTCCCACTCGCGGTCATCGCCAGTCACGCGCTTATCAAAGCCTTCCATGGTTGGCTTCCAGTCAATAATCTCGCCGTCCTGGGAGGGCGTGACCTGCTTGGAACCACCAGCGAATTTCACTTTGGCGTTCACGCCAGGCACATCGGCGCCATCGGTGCGCTCTTGCAGCAATTGCTGCGCGCGGTTGCTATCAACCACTAGGTGCAGCCGACCATCCTTTTTCTCAATGCTGGTGAACTGGGAAATCTCCGGCTTATTTAGCGTGGCGGTTACGTTATTTTGGGCCTTCAAGGTCAACGGATTATCCAGGGCCTTGGCGGCGTCACCGGTACGCATCTTTTCAATGGCCTCGTCATTAATGGCCGGCTCAATTTCTTCCGGCTCCACCTGCACGCCAGCCTTATCGAGCCAATTCGCTGCCACCGCATCGTGCAATTCGGTGCCTTCTACGGTCTGCCCCAACGTGGGATCGGTGACCTTGAGCTGACCATCATTAAGCTCCAGCATGCCGTCGACCGGCTCTGTAGAAAGCTCGTCTTTTACGCGGTCAAGGGTGGGCTGCAGCTTATTATCGTCTACCTCGGTTTCTACCGGGATATCTTCGGTAGAGCGAAAGAAGCTGGCCAGGCGGGTAATCGGGTTGAGCGAAGGCTCCTCAATGCCATCGACGGCGGCCTGGTTATCCAGGGCCAGGCCGGATTCGGCAGGGATAAAATCAGACTGCAGTTCGCCGGCGGTCACGGTCACGGGCTGGGTTTCGACACCAGTGAGCTCGTCCTCGAGCTTGGCCACGGCGGCGGTGCGTTCCATGGCGGAGATATCCACGCCGCCCACGGAGACGCTGCGCGGGATCTTGTCCTGGTTTGCTATGACATCCCAGGCATAAGCGATGCCCGCAATGAGGACAAAGCCAACGATCACGCCAAGCGTGATGAGCCAGCCCTTTGCACCGTTTTTTCCTTCTGCCTTCTTCACGCCTTAAAGGTTAACGGGTAAAGGGGCGTTTTTCCTAGTCGCTGTCCCCATCGCGTACATGGCGGGCGGCATCGCCGAGGCGCTCCGGGGCCAACCTGCCCTCATCCACGGCGCCCACGACGGCATCGATCACCGCATTGATATCGGCCTCGGTGGACCACAGGGGCATGTCGGCACCGGCGGCGAGGGAGGTAATGACGGCATCGGCAAGCGGCAGCGAATCCGAAATGGCCGCCATGCCGCCAATGTCATCGGTATAGATGGTGCCGTCATACTGTAAGGCCTCGCGGGCAAGGCCGTAGGCCTCCGGCAGGATGGAGGCAGGGGTCTGGCCATCGCCTAGGCCCGGCACCGCGAGGTGGCCCATCATCAGCGCCGCATTCGGTGCTGCGGGAATGGCATTCCGGAAGGGAATAAACTCGTGGTTCTCAAGCTCTTCTAGCGGCGGGGTAATGGCCTCCGCCAGGTGGGTATCGCCCGAGGCGCGGCCGTGGCCCGGGAAGTGCTTGAATACGGCCTTAACCCCGGCGGCATCCAGCCCGCGGGCGAAGGCGGCGCCGTAGTCGCCGGCCTGGGCGGGGTCGGTGGAAAAGGCGCGGTCACCCACGACCTCGAGGCCATCGCCATCAACATCGAGCACCGGCGCGAAGTCCACGTTGATGCCGTAGTCCATGAGCCGCTTGCCGATGTCCCCCGCCAGCTGTTCCACCTGCTCCGGGGAGTTTTCCGCCGCCATCTGCTGCGCGGAGGGATATTCACCCAAAATTTCAGAAAAGCGCTGCACACGCCCGCCCTCAAAGTCAATGGCGACCTCAAAATCGCGGCCTAGCTCCGCGCGCAGGGCGTTAATATTGCGGCCCTCTTCTTCTAGCAACCCAGGATCCGCCCAGCTGGGGATGAAGATGCCTCCCACGCCGGCCTCCAGCTTGGCCTTGGCGTCCTCATAGCTGGTTGCCGGTGGCATGAGCACCGAGGCGGCGGTGGCGCGAATATCCTCGGGCGCCGGTGCTGGTGCCGCCTCGGTGGCGGGCGCGGAGGTATCGGGTGACGAGGACGCAGGAGCCGCAGATTCGCGCGCCTTGTCCTCCTCCGTGGCGGAATTAGAGCAGGCGCTCAGCACCGCCACGAGGCCCAAACTGGCAATGATGCGGGAATATGTCATGTCTTCCAGTGTGCAGCATTCCTCGCGAACTATCCCAAGCGGTGGGTAGACTAGTGACATGAGTAACGGCAAAACAATGTTAATTGCCTATGATGGCACCGAACGCGCCGACCGCGCCTTGGAGTACGCCGCCCAGCTTTTGCGCCCCTCCACGGTGGAAATCCTCACCGCGTGGGAGCCGGTGGCCCGCCAAACCGCGCGCGCCGTCAGCCGCACGGGCATGCACCAGTCCACCGTGTCCCCCGATAGCGTGGAAGACGATCCCGCCTACGAAGAGGCGCTGAAGATCTGCCGCCAGGGCACCCAGTTGGCCGAGAACCTAGGCCTAGCCGGCCGCGCCCACCTCGTGGAATCCGCCACCACCATCTCTTCGGCCATCGTGGATGCCGCGCACGAGCTCGACGTGGATGTCATCGTGACCGGCACCCGCGCGCTCACCGGCTTTCGCGCCTGGTGGACCAACTCCACGGCGGACCAGATCGTGCGCAACGCGGGCCTGCCCGTCTTTATCGTCCCGCAAGAAAACGACGAAGACGCGGATGACGACGATCCGGAATACTTCTAAGTAGCTGCTAATATCTTTAGCCATGGCTCTGGAATCCGATTCTTTAAACAAGCGCACCCTCGGCCCCGCCGTGGGTAGCGCTGTTGTGGGCATCGCCTTGGGCATTATCACCATCATTGGCATCGCCCAGTTCTCCGGCAGCGATACCGTGCCGGAAGGCAATGCGGTCTCCGCCGATGATGCGGTGCTAGGCGGGCCTGAATACGGTTCCCGCAATTAGATGGGCGCACCGGCGTGCATGACCGGACCGATCAGCTCCCCCGCGGCCCACACGGCGGTTCCTATGTACACCGCTACCGCGCACTAGCCCGCGCCCTGCGCCACCGCTGCGCGCGCCTTGCTCGGCCCTACCCGCTCGGCATTATTGCCTTGGCGCTCATCCTCGCTGTACAGCCGTGGGGGCTGACCGCCGCCGATACCAAACACGATCTGGCCGCCAACCCGCGGCATTTCCTGCGCGGTGCGCTTGATGCCTATACCGATATATTTACCCTGGGCCAGCTGCAGAACCAGGCCTACGGTTACCTCTTCCCACAGGGTCCCTTTTTTGTTTTAACCGAGCCACTGCCGGATTGGATAGCCCAACGCCTGTGGTGGCTGTTGGTCTTAAGCGTGGGCTTTATCGGCTTTTACAAGCTGGCCACCCGGATAGGCCTGCGCGGCCGCTGGGTCTGGGTGGCAGCAATGCTCTATGCCCTGTCCCCGCGCTCGCTATCCACTCTGACGGCCATTTCTTCTGAAACCTGGCCGGTCATGTTAGCGCCGTGGGTCATCCTGCCCTTCCTGCGGGGAAAACTCACCTGGCGTGATGCTGCCGCCGCCACGATTCCCGTGGCGCTGATGGGCGCGGTCAATGCCACCGCCACGCTCGCGGCGTGTACCCCGGCGCTTGTCATCGTGGTCTACCGCCGTGCCTTCAAGCCCGGCGCGGCCTGGCTGCTTGGCTGCCTGTGCGTATCGGCGTGGTGGATTGGCCCCCTTATTATCTTGGGCCGCTACGCCCCGCCGTTTACGGAATTTATCGAATCTTCCCGCGTGACCACTCGGTGGCTGAACCTGCCGGAGATCCTGCGCGGGACGACGAGCTGGTCGCCCTTTGCGGATGCCGAGCGCATCGCCGGCAACGAGCTCGCGACCTCTGCTTTCTTTGTCCTTATCACCATGGCCGTGGCCGCGATTGGCATATATGGCCTGTGCCGGCTGCCCCGCGTGTGGTCCATCATGCTGATTACCGGCGTAGCGATTTTAGGCTGCCAGGCGGCGTGGTACCTCGACGCGCTCGATGGGGTGCTGGCGCCCCTGCGCAACGTGCACAAATTCGATCCGTTGGTGCGCATCCCGCTGCTTTTGGGTTTTGCCCGCGCCTGCCAGCTCCTGCCGCTGCCCACCGGCCTGCGGCCCACCAAGAAGCAGACGGTGGGCGCGCTGGTGCTGCTCGTATGCATCAGCACGCTCTCCCCGGCATGGTCGCAGCGGCTGCTGCCCCTAGGCGCCTACGACGAGGTTCCGGACTATTGGCATCAGGCCACGGATTACATCAATGAGCACGCTGAAAATACCCGCACTTTGATCTATCCCGAGGCCTCCTTCGCCCGCCAGGAGTGGGGCTGGACTCGCGATGAGCCGGCGCAGCCGCTTCTTGATGTCCCGTGGGCCGTCCGCGATGCCATCCCCCTCGTGCCGCCGGAGGCCATCCGCGGCCTCGACGGAGTGATGGCAGGACTAGACGAGGACCCGGCCAGCGGCGTGCGCGCCTTGCAGCGCTTGGGCATTGGCGCGGTGATGGTGCGCCACGATCTCTTTGCCGCAGATAATGACACCTTGAGCAGCAAATTTGGCGGTGAAGTGCACACTTTTGGCGAGGTCGATGTGATTATGCTCGAGCAGCATTCCACGGCTTTGACCTCAGACGATCCCGTCCGCGTGGCCGGTGGCGGCGAGGCGCTGGCCTTCCTCGATGCCCACGATGGCCCGGCCGCCCGCGAACTGGTGGACAAGGATGCCGATATCGTCACCGATACCCCCACGCTGGTGGATCGCAATTACGGCACGCTCCATGGAGCCGCCTCGGCGCCGCTATCCACAGACGATCCCAGCCACGTTTATAACCGCCTGCGCGATTATCCCTCCGCCGGCCCGCTGACCACGGTGGAGACCCACGGCGGCGATGTCGAGGTCTCTTCTTCTGCCGCCGATGCCACCGCCTTTGGCGGCGCCCAGCCGGAAAAGTCCGCCACCGCCGCCGTCGATGGGGAAAATTCCACCGCCTGGTGGCCCGCACCCGGCGATGATGAGAGCTGGATCGAGCTGCGCGGTGACTTTAGCCAACCGAGCCTGAAGCTCATGGCCACCAGCTCCACCACGGTGACGGTGCGCTCGGGTGGCGCTGCAGTAGAGGTAAACCTGCAGCCCTTCCGCTCCAAGACGGTGCGCATGCCCGGCGGGGATTCGCGGGCCATCCGCGTGGAATTATCCCACCGCACCGGCATCGCGGAACTGGAGGTGGAAGGCCATCCCATCGAGCGCGTAGTCACCGTGCCGGATACCTCGCCGAATGTGCACCAATTCTTCTTCCAGCAGCTGGTGCACGATACCGGCGTGCTCATTCGCGATGTCACCGTGCCGCGCCGCATGGAGGTCACGGTGGATTCCACCAAGCCGGTGCTTATCGATTCCCACCGGTACTCCCCCGGCAGCACCCTGACCCTTGAGCCCGGCGTCCACCGCGTGCGCACCACCGGCGCGTGGGTGTCAATGACGGAGAAGGGCTGGTCCCCGCCGAGCGATTATCGCCTCACCGATTTTTCCATCGCTGCTGCAGGAGATGAGCGCCTGCTCATTACCGGCCGCGCCTTTAATAAGGGCCTGCGCGGATTTATAGGCGATACCGAGCTCACCCCGTACGAGATCGATGCCGCCACCCAGGCGTTTATCGTCCCGGCGGGCACGCATGGGGAATTCCGCATGACCTTTAAGGCGCAGCCTGCCTACCGCGCCGCCCTGCTCTTTGGCGGCGCACTCGGCCTGGCCACGCTGGGGTTCTGCCTGCTTTTCGCCGCGCGCCGTAGCCCGCAGCCCACCTGGCACCCGCATCCTGGCGGCATGGCCTCTGCGGTGTATTCGCTGGCCTGCCTGGCACTGGTGGGATGGCCGGCGGCGCTTGCGGGCATGGCCGCCTGGCTCATCGTGCGCTGGACCACCATTCCGCGGGCTTATTTTGCCAGCGGCGTGGTAGCGGCGGCCGGGACCATCCTTGCCCGAGCTCCATGGACCTCAGGGGCCTATGCCGGCGATTCCGTGCTGCTTATGTGCTTATGTGCCGCGGGGCTGGCCTGCCTTTTCGCCGTCGACGGCCCCGGCCCCGGACCCGGCCACGGCCCATCAGAAGGTCGCGGCCCGGGCGCTCGATAAGCGTATAGCTCGCCGCAGAAACCACAACGGTCCCCACCACCGTGACGGCAAGGATCACCCAAAAATCCAGCGGTTTCCCGCTAAACAGCGCCACCCCGGTTAACGGGAAGGCCACGGCGAGCACCGCCACGTGCCACAAGAAAATGGAATAGGACCACGCGCCCAGCGCCTGCATGAGCGGCGAGGTAAGCCACGAGGTTCCACGTGGAACCAAGGCCACCGGCACCACCACGCACGCCGCGAATACCGCCCCAGCGATGATGCGGCGGGCAAATTCCGCCGGCTCCGGATGCACCAGCCCGGCCGGCCCAAACCAATCCCGGCTCGCCACCCACAGCACGAGCCCCGCCAGCACAACCCAGGCCCAGCGCACCCGCAGAATCCGCGCCGTGCGCTTGCCGATGCCCCTTTCTTCCACCTCCGCCGCCAGCATGCCCACCGCGAACCACGAGGCATAAGCCGGCGGCCAGATTTGCGAGTTGACCTGGTCCTCGCCGTAGTCCGCGACAAAGGGGATAAATCCCCACCCCCAGCTCAGCACGGCGCCGCCGGCGATAACGGCCATGCGCCAGCGCTGCGGCAGGCTGCCAAGGGCCCACACCAGAAGCGGTAGTACCAGGTAAAAGAAAAACTCCACGCAGAGGGACCAGAGGTGGGTAAGGCCCGGGGCAAGGCCATCGACCACATAGATCTGCGTGGAGGTCAGGTTGGCGAGGATCTGGGTGGGGGTGATGGAGTGGGCATCGGGAAGCAGCAGCAAAACCGATACCACGCAGGCGTAATAGGCCGGTGCCAAGCGCGCGATGCGGGAGTGGGCATAGCCGCGCGCCGTGTGCAGCCCCCGCCGGCGCCACAATAAAAAGGCGCTGAGGGCGAAAAAGACGGCGACGAAGAAATCGAAACGCCCGGCAAATCCCCACCCGGTGCCGGTTTGGAAGGATACGTGGGTGACAATGATCCCTAGTGCTGCAACCGCGCGTAGGCCGTCTAGCTCCGGCAGGTGCTGGGGTAGTCTTTTCACAGATGCCTGCGTGCGCACGCTTGCTCCTTTACCCCGGAAACCTGAAACTGATTGGATATAGTACTGCAATGAGCCGCTACCTTTGGCCACGCTCGCCACGGACGTGGGTTGTCATTGCCGCAATCATTTTCCTCCTCATTGGTACCCTCGCCCCGACCCTCTACAATAACCGGACCCGCCCGCTGGGCTTGGATCAAGATTTTTCCACCTCGAGCGGACCCACCGATGCGGTATGGATGGACGTGCGCGCCCTCATGGACGGTGAAGCCCCCGCTACCGCATCCGGCGATGACCCGCGCTGCGCCGACAAATCCGCCCCGATGTGGTGCTACCAGCACCACGGGCCGCTGACCTTGGAGCGCACCATTACCACCGGCGAGGTGGACGATGATGACACCATCGCCACCACCGATTCCGTGACCAGCCTGCTGGCTGGAAAAGACAGGGACTCCCAAGAGGAAATCGCCTCCGTTGATCAACACTCCGTGCTCAACCGCGAATCCACGTTCCCGGTGGCGAATCCGGTCAATAAATGGGCCCTCGCCTTTCCCGAGTTCAACGCCGATCTGACCCGGGAAGACTTCGAGCGAGACGGCCTCACCTATTTCTTCCCCTCCGGCACGGAGCAGCGCTCCTACCCATTTTTTGATTTCCTGGCGCAGGAATCCACGCCGATAGACTTTACCGGCGACTCCAAGGTGGATGGCATCCCCATCTATTCCTATCACCAGGACGTACAGCCGCTGCCGCTGAAAAACACCTTTAGCAATATCAGCGCGGATTTGGACAGCACCACTAAAACGGACGAGCTGAAATCCGGCGATTTCCAGTTGAAGGGTCCCGCCAGCCGTTTTTATGACCGCCACTCGCGCGAGCTTTTGGACTTGGATGCGGATGCGACCGTCATTGTCGAGCCCTTTTATACCGTAGGCCGCGATATTTCGGTCGAGCCCACCACCGGCACCATCGTGGATGTCCGGGAAAACGTCAAAGTCTTTTTCGCCACCGATATCCAGCAGGCGGGAACCCTGATCGCAGAGGATGACACAGAGGATCGCTCCGTGCTGGCAGCGGATTTCCGGTGGTCAGAGGACACCCGCTCGGAACGCCTCGCTGAGGTCCGCCCGGTAATCTACGCCATCCGGGGGCTGATGGCCGTTGGCTGGCTGGGCAAGGCCATCGGCGTTTCCCTGCTCATTTTCGCCGCCTACCAGTACATGCGCCGCCACCGTGACGCCCATGATGCCGCGCACGCCTAGGCGCATCCTCCTCGGGCTGTGGGGAATTCTTCTCGTGGCCGCGGTGTGCTGGCCCTTCGCACTGCCCGGTGAATTCCTCTGGCGCGATATGGTGCTCTTAAACGATCCGGGGCTTACCCCATCCGCGCTGGGTGCGGGAAGCCTGCCAGCCCGCAACGCACCACAAGATGGGTTTTTGGCATTACTCGGCGGCGCGTGGACCGCCCGGGTCCTTATCTTTACCGCCGCTGGGGCCGCCGCTCTCACCGCCGCGCTGTGGTCTCGCACCACGGTAGCGGCGCTGGCCGCGATGACCATCGCGGTGGCCAATCCCTTTGTCATCGAACGCCTCCTGCAAGGCCAGTGGTCCTTGGCCATTGCGGCCTGGTTACTCCCGGTCATCGCCTGGGCGGGGCGCCGCCACAGCTGGCTGGCATGGCTGGCCATGTGGGGAGCATCGCTTACCCCCACCGGCGGGTTATTTGCGGTGGTCACCGCCCTGTTTACCTGCCGGAAGCGCGTGGCCCTGGCGGGCTGCCTCTTGTGGCTGCCGTGGCTGGTTCCAGGTCTCTTCCAACCCAGCGTGCCCGGCGATGCCGCAGCCGCCGTCGCGGCCTTTTCCCCGCGCGCAGAAGAACACGTGGGCACGGTGGGCGCGCTCTTGCGGCTTGGCGGAATCTGGAATGGCGAGGCCGCCCTTGGCCTGGCCGTGTTCGGCCTTTTCGTCGCAGTTCTCGCGCTGGCGGGCGCGCACCGCGTTCCGGCGCGCTTGACCGTCCTGGCCGCGCTGGGACTCGGCGGGGCGCTGGCATGTTGGCTCTTGCCAGGCATGCTGGAATGGGCCATCGATTACGTTCCAGGGGCCGGCCTTTTGCGCGATAGCCACAAACTCACGATGCTCGCGCTGCCGCTATACGTGGCGTCCATCGGTGCGCTGCCGCAGATTCCGGCCGCGCTCGCGCTGGTGGCCGCCACGATTCAGATTCTTCCCGCCCCGTCCCGCCTCGCCGTGCTCTCTCCCCGCGATACCGGGGTGGATGAGCAGTTGGTGCGCGATATCGACGGACGCCTGGCGTTTTTCCCCGAACGGCCCAATTTGGTGGAGGTTCCCACGGGGGATGGCGGTGCGCATCGGGAAGCCACCCCGGGAGTCGCGGTCGATCCCTATTCCAAGGCGGTGCCGATGGTGGAATCCGGCGAGCTCAGCGTGGACGGTGAAGTCATCGATCAGGCCTCGCCGCAGTACCGCGCGGCGCTGCGCGCCTGGCAGGACCGCGATATGGCAGGCCTTGCGGAACTTGGGGTGGGCGTCGTGGTGGTCGATGGCGCCATCGCCGCAGAGACCAACGCCCCGCGCCCCGAGCTACCGTGGGCTCTTACCGCCGTGTGGATGGCTTACCCGCTACTAAGCCTTGGAGCAATTGCGCAAAAGCAGCGCCGGTCTTCTCCCACGAAAAGCGCGCGGCAAACTCTCGGGCATTAGACCCTAGGCGCCGGCGCAACTCCGCATTATCCAGTAACTCCTGGGTGGCCGCCACGAGGTCGCCCTCTTCTTCTACAAGGATTCCGGTCTCGCCATCGATTACGCTATCGCGGAGGCCAAATGCATAACCCACTGTGGGCACCCCATGTTGGGCGGCCTCCATAACAGCAAGTCCCCACCCTTCTTTATGGGAGGGCATGAGGTGGGCATCGGCACGCGCGAGCAAGGCGTGCTTATAGTCTTCCGTAACCTGGCCGCGAAAGCGCACGCGATCCGTCACGCCGAGCTCTTCGGCATAATCGCGCAGGTTCGACTCCCACCAGCCAGAGCCAATCACGTCCAATACCGCGCCCGGCGTGCGCGCCACCGTATCCATGGCGTGCTCGATCTGCTTGTGTGGGACTAGCCGCGACAGGGTCACTAGGTGCTTTTCCGCCTCGCGCTCGAGGGAAGGCACGTGCGCCGGAATGGGGTCCAAACCATTGGCGATGATCCGTGCGCCCTCAATGCCGAGCGCCTCCAGATCCTCGCGCGAGGCCTGCGAGACCGTGACGTAGGTCGAATCCCGATATACCCGCGGTGCCACGCGCGATTCCAAGAACCAGCCCAGCCGCCCGAGCACCGGACCGGCCACGGGCCATTGCTCACGGTGGCAATGGTGGGTAAGAAGCACCGTCGGTGCGCCGGAAATCAGCCGCGCGAAAAAGGGAATGCCGTTTTGGGTATCGATGACCACGTCAATGCCGCGCAGATCCCCCAGGCCCATTCTCCCGGCCGCAATGGCCGCCCACGCGCGCGGGTACACGCCAAACTTGGCACCGCCGCGACTATAGCGCACGCCATCGCGAACCTCCCGGCGCGCCGCATTCATGTGCTTAGAGGTGCGAAAGACCACCTCGTGGCCCTGCGCCGCTAGGTACTCCCCCACGCGTTCGAGGTAACGCTCAGAGCCACCACCCTGTGGGTGGGTGGAATCGCGCCAGCATAGTAAAAGAATTTTCATCGTGGGGTATTAGCCTAGTGGTTTATGAAACACACCCGCGACATGGCCACGCTCTCCCGCTCCTGGGCGCTGCTGCGCTCTTTCCGCTTCGAGCAAACCCGCCCCGATATTTTCTACGGCGGCCTGGCAGAAGATACGGCCGCGCTGGTGGAAAACTTGGGCCGCGATTTGGGCGTGCCGCTTGCCGATGCCCTCGTGCTCGACGTAGGCGGCGGCCCCGGCTATTTCGCCGCCGCCTTCGCGGACCGCGGCGCGTCCTACGTTGGCCTTGAGCCCGATGCCGGGGAAATGTCCGCGGCCAATATCCACCTCAGCAATTCCGTGCGTGGCGATGGCACGCGGCTGCCCTTCGCGGACGATTCCTTCGATGTGGTCTATTCCTCTAATGTCGCCGAACATATCCCCCGCCCGTGGGATATGGGGAAAGAAATGCTGCGCGTTACCCGCCCCGGCGGCCTGTGCATCATGAGCTATACCGTCTGGCTCGGCCCCTTCGGCGGCCACGAAACCGGGTTGTGGGAGCACTACGTCGGTGGCGCCTTCGCCCGCGACCGCTATACCCGCCGCCACGGGCACCCGCCCAAGAATGTCTTTGGCACCTCGCTATTTAATGTCCGCTGCTCCGCCGGCCTCACCTGGGCCAAGTCCACCGGTGCGCTAAAGCTCGCCTTTCCGCGCTACCACCCCAGCTGGGCCTGGTGGCTAACCAAGGTGCCTGGCCTGCGCGAATTCGCGGTGTCCAACCTGACGCTGGTACTGCAACCCGACTAGGCCGCGCCACAGCTCGCGCCGAGGTTGTCCTACTATACTTTCCAGCATGCCGGACCAACTACAAAGCTCACAGCTCTCCCCCGCCGTTCGCGCAGCTCACCTGGGGTGGGCCGCGGCCAGCGTCGTCGCCACTTTTGCCGGTGCGGCACTCATTGGCATCGCCTGTGGCCTCATTACAAAGAGCGGTTCCTGGGTGGCCTTTGGCATCGCCGTTGGCGGCGCCATCTTCGGCTTGGGAACGGTCTGGTACGGATTTTCCCGCCGCTTGGGCTGGTCATGGCGCGATGCCGGGTTCGTGAAAGCCAAGCACTCCTTATGGCACCTGCTGTGGTGGATTCCCCTCGCCATCCTGGGTTCTGGTGCGGCCACGGGCGGCGTCAATGCATTACTGGGCAGCGAACCAGCCGGCAATAACCTTTCCGTCGGCCTAAAGATAAGCCCCGCCGCCACCATCATGGTGATACTCAGCACCGCGCTTGTCATTCCCTTGGTCGAAGAAGTGGCATTTCGCCGCGTTCTATTGGATTGGCTGCAAAATTCGATGCCCACCTGGGCGGCAGCGCTTATCACCATCGCTGTCTTCGCCCTCGCGCACGGCATCCCCGCAGTAATGCTCTACATCGCATTCTTTGGCACCCTCTTGGTGCTAGCGCGCCTCTGGTTCAAGACACTTACCGCTCCCCTGTGCATTCACATTGCGAATAACACGGTCGTGGCAATCACGGCTCTGGCGGGGCTATCGGGCTAAGCGGTCCCTGCGCAGCGGGAGAAAAACGCTAGTTCAGTAGCCGAGGTGGAAACTACGTCCAGAATGCTTCAATGTACCCAGAAGTACGGAAAGGTTTCTACAGTATTTTATGGACACAACTTCTGGCACCATGGAGAGGGTGAAGAGCTCTAACCGCAAGAAGATCATTGAAAATTTGGGCAAACCCCGCATTGAGCCGTATCTAGAGGCTGCAAATGGAAATGAGAAGCATGCACTTGCTCTTTATCGTTGGGGCGTTGAGATGACTGCCTCCGTTCAAGAAACACTGGGTATTACCGAGGTTTTTCTTCGTAATTCCATTGATACACAATTGCAAAAGTGGAACAGCGAACAACTTGGACAACGCAGTACCAGTTGGCTCCTCGAGGCCCCAGCAAGGCCTTTACGTAGCCTAACGCAAGGCAAGAGGTTAGAAGCTAAAAGGCGGGCTCAGAAGTCAGCAGATCGTCGCCCTGCTAGCCATTTTCGGCATGGGCAGGCGATTACACATAATGATGTGCTTGCTCACACGATGTTCGGGATGTGGAAAGATATCCTCCCTAATCATGCACCTGACGCAGATCCGGAAAAGACCGAAAATAAAAACCGCTTCACCTTATGGGAAGGGGCAGTAAAGGACGCTTTTCCTTTCGCAGATGATTCAAGTGGTAAAAAGACGTACTGGAGAGTTGCCCATCTGCACGATCTTCGGAATCGTGTCTCACACATGGACAGTTTGTTAAACGTAGATATTCTGGACGTTACCAAGGATGCCTTTGCCCTAACAGAAAGTATTGATTCTGCATTAGCCAGTTGGTTGACCAGTACCAGTACTGTTAGTGCGGTACACAAGAAACGACCAATATAAGAAAAGGCCAACAGGCGCTTTTCGTCCTGTTGACCTTTTCAACTCATGACAAGGGAACCTGTCCTTGCCTTCTCTGATCCTTAGCATACATGATTTGCATACCTGTGCCAAACCGACCATCGAAGTTGGTGAAACTCTAAACTATTCGGGGTAGTTTCGCTGAAATGCTAGCTAATTTGGCCCCAGAACACTTCACTCCGCCGGGAGTACTTCAGGATCTGCAGCGAGACGACGAGTAATGGCTGCAGATTGAGAGGGCGTAGGGTATCTCGTAATTCGATATCTCGGGCTATAGCAAAAGCTAAAGCTTTTGATTCTCATTCTCCTGAAGCTTTTTGTTCTTAGACTCCTGGTACCTTTTGGTTGCAAGATAAGTGCTGAAGGCGCCCATTAACGCGCATGCACCGGAGCTGATCAAAAGTCCCGTAGACGGATTAGAGGTGGATATTGAGAAAATGAAAACCCCAACTCCAATAGTCAACGCAAACAAAGCTGCGATTAGTGTTGATGATTCGCGCATATTTCCTCACAATCCTGGGACAGTATCTGTTTGCCCGTGACTGAACTACCCCGGATTTTATCCCTAGACATTTGCCTTGATTCCCAATTCATCCTAGGGATCGTTCCGAGGCTTTCAAGATAAAAACTAGCATTTTCCATCCAAGATCGACCTCAGTACCGGTATTTCAGTGGTTTCATCGGCCCGGCCCTAGAAAATAGATTCTTCTTGGGTTTTAAAAGTCGTAGTAGAATAATATGGGCCCCCAACGAGTGCCAGATCGTTGAGCCCCTCGGGCCTAAAGACCCACGTGAAGGATCGCGCTAACGAACTTCACGGTAGCGGTCACAAAGTTGAGGACTCCGCTCACCAAGTTAAGGATTACGGTTCCTTTGGTGGCGGGGTCTTTTCCGTTGTAACTGGGTGTATCGGTTTAACCCCAACAAAGATCTAACCCCAGAGCTTTACGCTGCTGGGGTTAGCTTTATGCGGGGAATTACCGCGGATGAACGCGTTAGGAAGCTGCGCCCTCCACGCGCTTCTTCAGGGCGCGGAACTGGTCCCACACTTCCTCAGGAACGCGGGAGCCCAGGAAATTCAGGTACTCAGCGTTGTCTTGCATATCGCCTTCCCATTCCTTCGGGTCAACGTCAAGGGCGGCGCGAACGTCGTCGATTTCGAAGTCAAGGCCTTCCAAATCAATGTCCTCGGCGCGGGCGGTGCGTCCGACCACCGTGTCCTCGGCCTCTACGTTGCCTTCAATGCGGTCGATGATCCACTTGAGAACGCGGGAGTTCTCGCCAAAGCCGGGCCACAGGAAGCGGCCATCGTCGCCGCGGCGGAACCAGTTAACCAGGAAGACCTCTGGCATGCGGTCGCCGCCCTTTTTACCCATGTCAACCCAGTGCTGCAGGTAGTCACCGGCGTTGTAGCCCATGAACGGCAGCATGGCCATTGGGTCGTGACGCAGCGCGCCAACTTCACCCTCTGCGGCTGCGGTCTGGCCGGAGGATAGCAGTGCACCGATCATGGTGCCGTGGTTCCAGTCGAAGGACTGGGTAACCAGCGGAACCGTGGTCTTGCGACGGCCGCCGAAGAGAATGGCATCAATCTTGACGCCCTTCCAGTCGTCGTATTCCGGCGCGGCGGTGGGGCACTGGGAAATCGGTACGCAGTACCGGGAGTTCGGGTGGGCGGCCTTGGTGGACGATGCCGGAGTCCAGTCTTCACCGGTCCAGGAGATGAGGTGCTCTGGTGCCTCGTCGGTCATGTCCTCCCACCAGACATCGCCGTCATCGGTAAGCGCAACGTTGGTGAACAAGGTATTGCCCGGCTTCATGGTATCCATGGCGATCGGGTTGGAATCGTAGTTGGTGCCAGGGGCCACGCCGAAGAAACCGTTTTCCGGGTTCACGGCGTAGAGGCCGTCCTCACGCAGGTGCAGCCAGGCGATGTCATCGCCCACGACCTCAGCCTTCCAGCCAGGAATGGTGGGGGTGATCATGGCCAGGTTGGTCTTGCCGCACTGGGACGGGAATGCGGCGGCGACGTGGTAGTTCTTGCCCTCCGGGTTGGTCAGCTTCAGGATGAGCATGTGCTCAGCCATCCAGCCTTCTTCCTTGGCCATGACGGACGCGATGCGCAGCGCGTAGCACTTCTTGGCCAAGATGGCATTGCCGCCGTAACCGGAACCGTAGGACCAAATCTCTTTGGTCTCTGGGAACTGGGTGATGTACTTATTGTCGTTGCAGGGCCAAGCAACGTCTTCTTCGCCTGGCTGCAGCGGGGCACCGACGGAGTGGAGGGCGTGGACGAAATCGCCGTCCGCGCCGATCTTGTCCAGTGCTTCTGCGCCCATGCGGGTCATGATGCGCATGGACAAGACCACATAAGCGGAATCGGTCAACTGCACGCCAAGCTTGGGCTCTGGATCGCTAATCGGGCCCATGCAGAAAGGAACGACATACATGGTCCGGCCCTTCATGGATCCACGGAAGGCCTCCGTCATTTCTTCCTTCATAGCCTTTGGCGGTGCCCAGTTATTGGTTGGGCCCGCATCTTTTTCCTTCGAGGTGCAGATGAAGGTGCGGGATTCCACGCGGGCAACGTCCGCTGGGTTGGACCGCGCCAAGTAGGAATTCGGGCGCTTTTCCTCATTTAGCTTGATGAGGGTGCCTTTATCGACCAGCTCTGCGGCGAGGCGGTCAGCCTCTTCCTGTGAGCCATCCACAAAAGCCACCTCGTCCGGCTGGAAAAGCTCAACGCTTTCATTAATCCAATCGATCAGTTCTTGATTGTCTGTAGGCAGCTCTCCAACGAGGCCCTGAATGGTGGCGGTCATTAAAAATTCTCCTCTGGATAGGATGTGAAAATCGGGGCATATCACGGCCCAACTTTGCCTTCCGCCTCCAGATTAACCGGCAAAGCCAAAATATTGGCCACATTAAGTGTCATTTTTCCCACTCCGGTTATATCCACCGCCGTGAGCGGACGTTTACCAAGCACACTATGGATAATTGTGATATTAGGCGTGATTTTCTCCACACCATTTCGGGGGCATTAAAGTATCCTATTTACCCATTCTATGCCACAAGGGATCACCCCCGTGGAATCCACCGGTTATCCCCTTCCTCCATACAGCAGGGAAAACACCCGGCGCGGCATATTGCTTGCCATGCCTGGACAGGGAAAAATAGGGCGCAATGAATAGCACGGATAATTCTCAAAACACCCCTGCCGGAGAAATGCCGCCGGGTCGCCCGCCGCAAACGGATTTCAATGCGGTCTTTGATAATGACCTGGACTACCCGCGCCTGGGCAATGTCACCTTCCGCCGCGGCACGCTCACGGATAACCAGCACCAGCTTTTTGAGCAGCGCTGGCCCGAGCTGGGCCGCGTCTTAAGCGATGAGCTTATCGATGTCGATGAGTGGTTCGACCGCACCGGCGCCAAGACCATCGTGGAAATCGGCTCCGGCACCGGTACCTCCACCGCGGCCATGGCACCGCTGGAGCAGGACACCAATATCATCGCGGTAGAACTCTATAAGCCCGGCTTGGCCAAGCTCATGGGCCAGGTCGAGCGCGAGGGCATCGATAATATCCGCATGATCCGCGGCGATGGTGTGGAGGTCATGGTGCGCATGATTGCCCCGGAATCCCTCGATGGCATCCGCGTCTTCTTCCCGGACCCCTGGCCCAAGGCGCGCCACCACAAGCGCCGCATCATCCAATCCGGCACGCTCAACCTCTTTGCCTCCCGGCTAAAGAAGGGTGGAGTCCTGCACGTTGCTACCGACCACGCGGGTTATGCCGAATGGATAGATGAGCTCGTGCACGTCGAACCCAGCCTGGAGTACAAGGGCTGGCCGTGGCCAGACTGCCCGCAATTGGTGGATCGGCAGATCATCACCAAGTTTGAGGGCAAGGGCCTAGATAAAGAACACGTCATTACTGAATACCTGTGGGAGAAGAAGTAAATGAGCACCTATCTACTGGTGTGGGACGCACCCAATATGGATATGGGGCTCGGCTCCCTGCTCGGCGGGCGCCCCACCGCGGCGCACCGTCCGCGTTTTGATGCCATCGGCCGGTGGCTGGTCCACCGCGCGATGGATGTCGATGCCGATCCGCAGGCCGCAGTATTTACCAATGTCTCCCCCGGCGGCGCCGATGTGATTCGCCCCTGGGTAGAGGCCATCCGCAACGTGGGCTTTGGCGTCTTTGCAAAGCCGAAGATCCACGAAGATGACGATGTGGATCCAGACATGATCGACCACATCGAAAAACTGCGCGATGATCTCGCCGGCGTCGTGGTGGCTTCTGCCGATGGCCAGAACTTTCATCCCTTGCTGGAAGAACTCATTGATGAGGGCCTCCCGGTCACCGTCCTGGGTTTCCACGAGCACGCCTCCTGGGCCGTGGGCCACCCCGAGATCGACTTCGTTGACCTAGAAGATATTGACGGCGTCTTCCGCGAGCCGCTACCCCGCGTCAACCTGGATAACCTGCCTGAAGGTGGTGCATGGCTCCAGCCATTCCGCCCGCTGGCTGCGCTACTGAATAATAGCTAGGAGGCTTACCCCACATGTTTGAAAAATGGGGACGATTTTCCTATGCGCACCGCAAGGTCATTCCCATCGTCATCCTCGGTGCCATCCTTGCCCTCTTCGTAGGTTTTGGAACCCAGCTCGAGGAACGCATGAGCCAGGAAGGCTGGGAGGACCCGAATGCGGCATCGACAAGCGCGGCGCAGATCGAGCAGGAAACCTTCGGCCGCGATAATTCCGGCGACGTTGTTTTGCTCTTTAGCTCGCCCGATGAGAACTTCGATGCTGCCAAGGAGCACTTGGCACAGCTCAAAAAAAATTACCCGGATCAGATTGACTCTGTCACCAGCTATTTCGATAGCAAGAACCCCAACCTGGTCAACGATGATCACTCGCTGGCCTTTGCCGCCATTGGGCTTAAGGGCGATGATGAACAAACGCTGCAGGATTTCCGCGCCATCGAAGGCGCGCTGACGGATACCTCCGCGCCGGTCAAGGTTGCCGGTGCCACGGCCGTGGCAGATGCCCTCGATGAAGGCATGGCAGAAGATATTGCGCGCGCGGAAAAGGCCGCCCTCCCGCTCGTTGGCCTGCTGCTCCTCGTGGTCTTTGGTTCCGTGGTGGCGGCGTTCATGCCGCTTATTGTCGGTGGCCTATCCATCCTGGGCTCGCTGGGCATTTTGGCCATCCTGGCCGGTTTCCTGCAGGTCAACGTCTTTGCCCAAGCAGTGGTCACGCTGCTGGGGCTGGGCCTGGCCATCGATTACGGCCTATTTATGGTCTCCCGCTTCCGCGAGGAGCTGGATAAGGGAAGCTCCACCAAGGATGCCGTGGCCACCACCACCGCCACCGCCGGGCAGACCGTGGTCTTTTCCGCGGCGATGGTCGCCGTCGCACTCTCCGGACTCTTCCTCTTCCCCCAGGCCTTCTTGAAGTCCGTTGCCTATGGCTCGATTTCCGCCGTCGGCCTGGCGGCCCTGCTGTCCGTCACCGTTTTGCCGGCCCTGTTCGGCATGCTCGGGCCCAAGATCGATCTGTGGTCGGTGCACCGCACCTCCCGCACGGCCCGCACCATTCAGGACACCTGGTGGTACAAGCTACCGCGCTGGGCCATGCGCCGCGCCAAGGGCCTGACCCTGGCCATCTGCGGCCTGCTCATCGCGCTGGCGCTGCCTATCATGAGCATCACCTTCGGCGGCATCAACGAGACCTACCTGCCACCCAACCACGACACCCGTGTGGCGCAGGATAGCTTCAACGACGAGTTTCCAGCCTTCCGCACCGAGCCGGTCAAGCTCGTAGTGGAAAATGCCACCAACGAGCAGCTTGTCGATGTCGTCATGCAGGTCCGCGGCCTCGACGGCCTTACCGACCCCATGGGGCCATCGACCGCCACCAAGGACGGCACCACTGTCCTTTCGGCCGGCATTAAGGACCGCGAGGACTACGCACGGATCGTCCACGAGCTCGAGGATGTTAAAGCCCCCGAGGGCGTCAACCTTTATGTCGGCGGCACGCCAGCCATGGAAGTGGAATCGCTCGATGCCCTCTTCCACAAGCTGCCGTGGATGGCGCTGTACGTCGTCCTCGCCACCTTCATCCTCATGGCATTAGTCTTTGGCTCCTTCGTGCTGCCGATTAAGGCCATTGTCATGACGCTTCTGACCCTGGGCGCCACCCTAGGCATCCTCACGCTCATGTTCGTCATCGGCGTGGGCTCCGGCGCGCTGAACTTCTCGCCCGGCCCGCTCATGAGCCCCATTCTGGTGCTGATCATCGCCATCATTTATGGCTTGTCCACCGACTACGAGGTCTTTTTGGTCTCCCGCATGGTGGAGGCGCGCCGGCGCGGCGATTCCACGGACGAGGCCATCGCGGCCGGTACCGCGCATACTGGCGGCATCATCACGGCGGCGGCCCTGATTATGATCGTGGTGGCGGGCGCGTTCGGCTTCTCCGATATCGTGATGATGAAATACATCGCGTACGGCATGATTTTTGCGCTGCTTATCGATGCCACAATTGTCCGCATGCTCCTCGTCCCCGCCGTCATGCACCTGCTGCGCGAGGATAACTGGTGGGCGCCTAGCTGGCTGCATCACTTGACCACTAGGCTTTCTGGTAGTACCACCCGCCGTGGGAAGACCGTTCCCTTCAGTGAGTTAAAGCGGCGCCTCGAAGGAGATAAATAATTGAAAAATTGGCTGCAAGTTATCGCCTCGCTCATAGTCCTGGCCATCCTCATCTATGTCTTCCGCGATGAGCTGGACTTTTTGAGCGAAGGCTTCTCACGGCTCTCCCACGCCGAACCAGGCCCGGTAACGCTCGTGGTCATCGCCTCCATCCTCTCCGTCGTGGCGATGGGTGAGGTCATGCGCCTGCTCATCCGGGCCGGCGGCGTGGAAGTGGAGGGCACAGAAACCGCTGCTCTTACCTTTGCATCCAATTCCTGGTCCACCACCATGCCCGCAGGCCCGGCCTTTTCTGCCATCTTGACCTTCCATGTGCAGCGCACCTGGGGCGCCTCGGTGGTCCTGTGCGGTTGGTTCTTCGTGCTCTCTTCCGCCATTTCCACCCTGTGGTTGGTGCTCATTGGGCTTGGCGGCGTGCTTTTCCTCAACGCCGATATGGCCCTGTGGTCCCTCATCGGCACATTGGCAGCGATGCTGGCGCTCTCCGGCGGGCTCTTCTGGCTGAGTAATCACCCCGAAACGCTGGAGCGCTGGGTGAAAAAGCAGCGGCTGGTAAAAGGCTCGAAGCGCGAAACCCTACTCGAACACGTGGAGAGCCTCAAGGAAGTACACCTCACCCGCCGGCAATTCGCCTGGGCGTCGTTCTATTCCTTGGCCAACCGGCTCATTGACATGGTCTCGCTCTGGGGCTGTGTGTGGGCCGTGACCGGCCAAATGCCCACGACCGATTCGGCCGATAACACCACCACCATCGCCGGCGTCGCGCTGGCTTACCTCACCGCCAAGCTGGCCGGCTCCGCCCAGGTCACCCCGGCGGGTCTGGGCACGGTGGAAGCGGCAATCATCGCCACGCTCGTGGCCACGGGCATGACCGCAGTCGATGCCACCAGTACAGCGATTATCTACCGCCTTATCTCTTTTGCCTTCATCACCGCTATTGGTTGGGTCATTTATTTCTGGCACTATGCCCGCAAGGGCATTACCTACGCCGCGCTATCCCGTAAAGAAAAAGAAAAGGAAACCGTATGACTTCGACGCGTATCGCTCCGCTCATTGACATCATCGCCTTGATGATTTTCGCCATCGCCGCCCGTCTCGCCCACGGTGGCCTGAGCTTTTCCGGCTGGGTCGATGCCTTCTGGCCCTGGGCAGTAGGCGCGCTCATCGGCTGGGCCATTATCCTGGCCACAAAGGTCCAGGGCAAGTGGAAAGAGGGCGTTGTAGTCTGGCTGTCTGCCATCATCGGCGGCATGGCCTTGTGGATCATGGTCAATGGCCGCCTGCCCCATTGGAGCTTCCTCATCGTGGCAACCGTGATGTCCGCCCTGTTCTTCTTTGGCTGGCGGCTATTTGCCCGCAAGTAGCAGATCGTAAAAGACACCCGCTAAGCACAGCGACGCAGCGACTTTGCCTCTATAGGGAAAGCCGCTTTACATTTGGCACACATCAGTCAAAACTGGTCGCTCCCACTGGTGTGGTGCATATGGAGCCGGTGGTGAGCCTCGTGCCTGCGCACAAGGGCCTGACCCCTGGAAAGTGGACACGTCGGGGGTTAGGCCCCTGCTTTACAAGAGCTTCTCTAGAGGGAAATCCTTACTGATCCAGATTCTTTCCTTGGCGCGCTCATTTAAGTCCTCATAGTAGCTTAAGAAATCTCCGATGGACTGCGCTTTTGCATCTGTAGCTTCTTCTCCTCCAGCCCATACAATTTTGTCCGGTTCGGAAAAATCTGCTTTAAGGATCGGATAGTCACCGGCTAATGTATCGAAAACAATTGAATCGGCGATTTCGTCGTATAAATAAGGTGACCATACATAGCGTTGGTAGCCTGCCTCATATCCTACAATTGCCGTATGTTTTAGGGCTTTAACGTGGAGGGTAAGGGCGATCTCGAAATGAGAAGGACATTGCACTATGAATAATGGAGCTATATCTGTCTTGTTTTTATAGCTGTTTTCTTCAGCTATCCATTTGTCTAGTGCCACCGACAGCTTTATTGCTAATCGGCTAATATCGATTTGTTCGATATCTATCCACATAGATCTTCCATTCCGCACTTCAGAATTTGGGCCTGACCACCGGAAAGTAAACGCATTGTTCTCTTAGACGGCCACACCATCGCGTGTGAATTGTTCCCATTACGTAGACATGGTCGTAGATTACAATTATGCCACCCCGACCGGGCCAAGTATCAGGTGTCAACCAAACAGGAGTCATCTCCGAGGGCAGGAGAGCACGGGCCCGAACCCCGGAAAGTGGACACGGGGATTTAATCAAGATGCGATAGTAAGTGTAGCTGATCCGGCGGCTTC
>NZ_JBEHFV010000031.1:0-24698 GCF_040225855.1 Corynebacterium sp. KPL2850 | reverse complement strand
GCATGGTGGAAAGGTACCTCACTTCCCCAGCGAGATGCTGGTTTCAAGGTGTCCACCATCTGGGGGTCAGGTCCAATTATTATGAGGAAGGACAACCGCACCATAGCGCTGATTACTATGAATAGTGATACTGAGTTACTGCACTTAGACAATGAAGTGGAGTCCGATGGCTGAGACATCTCCACCCATCCGTATCCTTATCGCAGAGGATCAATCATTGGTTCGCGGTGCCCTTGTCGCTCTCCTAGCTACAGAACCAGATATCGAGGTAGTTGCTCAATGTGCAACGGGCAACGAGGTTGCGGAGCTCGTTGCCAAGCACAATGTGGAGGTAGCTCTACTCGATATTGAAATGCCTGGAAAGAGCGGTCTAGACGTAGCTGAAGAGCTCTCCGACAGTCCATGCAAATGCCTCATCGTTACTACTTTTGGCCGCGGCGGCTATGTAAAGCGCGCTATAGATGCCAACATCGCTGGGTTCATAGTCAAAGACACTCCACCAGAACAACTGGCGGAGGCAATTCGCCGAGTAAAGGCTGGGCTCCGGGTTATCGATCCTGCGCTGGCACGAGAGAGTCTTTTTACCCCGGACAACCCGCTCACACCCCGAGAACGAGAAATCGCACAGCTTTTATTATCTGGGGTGGCTTCCTCTGAACTGGCGCGCAAAGTGCATCTTAGTCCCGGCAGCGTACGCAACGTCGTGTCCAGTATCATGACAAAAACCGATGCAAATAACCGCTACGAGGCTGCTAGGAACGCCCAAACTCAGGGCTGGATTTAAAAAGCGCATTTTTCACTAGCCCAATCGGACCGCGTTTTCCAGAAAATCGGCCATAGACATAAACTTAAGCCCCGTTCCAGACAGGAGCGGGGCTTAAGCGATATTTAATTAGGAATTAGGGCAAGAACTACTTGTTCTCGTCATCACCGTCGTTATTGGTGCCGAGCTTGTCATCAATGACATCGCGGGCCTTGTCTACCTGGTCTGCCTTGTCTTCGCCCAGCTTGTCCTTGGCAAAGTCCTCGGCCTTGTCTAGACCTTCGTTGGTAACTTCCTGGCCCTTTTCGGAGTTCAGTGCTTCCTTTGCCTTGTCAAAGATACCCATTGCTAATCCTTTCGTTGTTTACTTCATCTAACCATTGCCGTGCTTGGCAACACTGCCCACGATAACGACACTGCCGGTGCTTCGCCACCAAAGATAGCCAAAAGTTCTAAAGTGATAGCGTTAATGAGATCAATGACCAGCTCGCACGGAAAAGACAGAAAATGACGCACACTAGCCCTGGTGCAGACTGCAACGCCGCGGAATTCTTTGGGTTGGTATGGCCTGGCAAGCAAGCCGCGCGCGCTGCGGCGGAGACTCCCCTAGCCGCCGAGTTCGAGCTCGATGCTGCGTTAAGCAGCTCTACCACCTCGCCCAATAGCATCCACGTGGCCGATAACCTGCCGGTTCTACAGCACTGGGTTTCCACGGGCGAAACCTTCAATGTCATCTACATCGACCCGCCGTATAACACCGGCCGGGACTTTGTCTATCGCGATAATTACCGCGCGCGGCGAGAGGTAAATTCCGGCAGCTATGCCCAGTGGCACGCCGAGTGGCTGTCCATGATGTTGCCACGGCTCATCCTGGCCCGGCGAATTCTGGCGGAGAACGGCTTTATATTCGTCTCCATTGGAGAGGACGAAGCTGCTAATACCCGCAAGGTTTTAGACGAGGTTTTTGGCGAGGGCTGCTATGCCGGGCAATTCATTTGGAAAAAGGCCGGCACTGGGAAAAACGATTCCAAGTATGCGGTGGTAGAACACGAATACATCCTCTGCTATGCCAAGAACCCGGACAACCCCGGATTCAATGTAGATTCTGAAGGCTATAAGAGCACCAAATATAACCACGAGGATGAACGCGGCAAATACTCCTTGGTGCGCTTAGATTCTAAGACTCTGGGGTATCTGCCATCGCTTGATTTTCCCATTTCCTCTCCCGATGGCACGCAGCACTGGCCGGACCAACCGGCTGGCCAAAGCCAAGTAGCGCGCTGGCGCTGGGGCAAGGATATGGTGGAAAAGCGCTACGATGAGCTGGTCTTTCGGCGCGGATTCGTCTACACCAAGAACTATCAAAAAGCAGGGGCTCGGCCGCGATCCATCCTCGATGGGCAGAGGTTTGGCGTAACGCGCACCGGACGCCGCGACGCAGAGGACGTCATGGGTGTAGAAGGAATCTTTGAGTTCCCCAAGCCGGTACGCCTTATCAAGCACCTCATCGCCATTGGCGGTGGGGACGATGCCCGGGTACTCGACTTTTTCGCAGGCTCAGGCACCACGGCGCAGGCGGTCATCGACCTTAACCGGGAAGACAATGGCGAGCGCAGCTTTCACCTAGTACAAATTCCAGAGACCACCGCCCCGGACAGTTCGGCGCACCGGGCAGGATTTTTAAGCGTCGCGGATATTTGCGTAGAGCGCGTGCGATCCGTGCCTGGGGCCTCTTTCCGGGCCTACCGCGCAACCTAGGTTTCGCGGGTACCGTCAGGCCTGCCCGGGATGCCGAAGAAGTCCAAGACGCGGTCAGTGGCGAAGAATTGTCCTACTTCATTATTTTTGTCTCCAAGACCACCCGGCCACACGTGGGACCCGCCGCCGATGCGGATATGCTCCAGCGGTGCGGAGCAGCCCCGCCAATGCATGTCGAGGGCATTATTGACCAAGCGGTTGGTTTCTACTTTCTCCGAGCATTTATTGCGCTTGCGGTCCTGCTCTAGGACAGATTCAACGGAGAAATACTTGGTCTTGTGCCGAGTTCCGCCGTAATAGCCCACGACGGGATCATCGGTGCCGTGCATATCGAGGCGCCCTACCGGTTCATGGGCGCAATCTTTCAGAATATCTTCGTAATATGCAGCGGAGATAGTGGCAACCGAATGGAAGATGCCGGGCATTTGACAGGCCAAATAGGCTACGAAGCCACCGCCATTGGACATGCCGGTGGCAAAAAGCTGCGAATCATCAACGTTATAGGTCGCACGCAGGGAATCGAGGATGTCAAGAACGAATTTTTTGTCTTCGCTCCCGCTGGTTTTCGCGTATGGCGCGGGGCTCCACGCTTTCTCTTTTCCCGCGGGAAATACAGTAATGGCTTGTGCCGCATCAAGGCGGGAATAGTCGCGCAAGTTTTCCGCTGACTGCCCCCACCCGTGAAAAGCCATTACAACAGGCCACTCTTTTTGTGCCGTATAACTTTTAGGCACGCTGAGAATAAATGAGCGCCCGGACGGCAGGTTAATCGTCGAATACGATCCCGGTTCTGGACCACTGAGCGGCGCAGAGGTAGGAATCCCGAGCTGCGAGGCAGCCGACCCGTGCGATTGCGTGCTTTCGCTGCGTACCGCCGAGTCCGATTCTTCCTCATTATTTGCGCATGACACGCCCAGCGCCGCCACGCAGCACAAGACTGCGGTGCTCAACGTCGCGCGCACCGGCCTCCGTCTCATGATTTTCGTCCCTTCTGCCAAGCGGCCCATAACTGTTTATAGCGGCCCCCATAATTTAGCAGCTCTGCATGACTACCCTGTTCTACCACCCGGCCATTATCCATGACCACGATGGCATCGGCACGCGAGGCCTGGTCCAGGCGGTGCGCTACCACCAAGGCGGTTCGGCCCTCCATTACTGACTCTGCGGCGTCTTCTAAGGATTCAGCACCCACCGAGCCTGCTTCCGCCGTGGCTTCGTCCAATATGATGATACGCGGATCCAACAGTACGATTCGGGCAAGCGCCAATTGCTGCGCCGCCACCGGGGCCAACGGCATTCCTTGCGCGCCCACGATGGTATCGAGGCCTGCCTCCAGATCGAAATACCAGTCGGCCCGGACTTGGCGCAGCGCCTGCACCATTTCCGCATCGGTAGCCTGCGGCGCCGCGAGCGCAAGATCCTCGCGCAGACTCCCGGAAAAGACGTGCACCTCCTGGGAGACGAGGGCGAGGCGTTGGATACGCTCGGCATCGGAAAGCAGGGCAACCTCGACGCCATCGACAAGCACGGTGCCTTTATCCGGAACGCGCAAGCCCGCAAGCAACGCTGCCACGGTGGATTTTCCTGCCCCAGACGCCCCGACGAGGGCAACCGTTTCGCCCGGCTTAATCTTTAGGTTGACTCCCTCGATGGCCCAAGAGTTATCGCCATAACGGAAGGAAATATCCCGCATATCCACGCTGCCATCGCCCCTCGGTGCACCGCTATCCGGTACCGGTGCGGGCGGATCGATAACCACGCCAACGATGCGCGCCAGCGAAGCATACCCAGATTGCACTGTATCTAGCACGCGCATCAGCCCCATTAGCGGCCCGCGCAAGCGAATGAGTAATAACATCGCCGCGGTGACCGCGCCAACAGTAAGCGCATTGGCCTGCACCACCCAGAAGCTTACTGCCAAACCGCTGCCCAATAAGACCAGCTCAATGCCGGTGAGGTGGGCCTGGAGTACCATCATCGTCCGGCGCGCGTTATATCCTTCTTCCACCACACGCGTTGAAGCCGCGCCGATGCGATCGTGCATCGTCTTTTCCATGCGGAATGCGCGCACCGTATCCCTGCCGTGGATCGCCTCCAAAAGCCGGCGGGCGCGGTCCGCCATGGCGGCGCGCTCAGCGGCATACCGGTCAGGGGCGCGCCGCAGGTAATACCGGCCGGCTAAGAAATACAGCGGGGTCACGGCAACAATAACCACGAGGTATTGCCAATCCACCGTAAGTAGTGCCACTGCCGTTGAGGCAATGACAAAAATGGATTTCGCCAGCACGGGGACCGTTTCTGTAACCGCGGCGGATAGCTCCGCCACATCATCCGTTGAACGCGATACCAAGTCCCCAGTTCCGGCATCCTCGACGCGGTGCGTGGGAAGGCCGAGTGCCGTAGAGACCATATCCTCGCGCAGGGACGCAATAACGCGCTCGGTCAGCTGAGAGAGTACATAGAATCCCGCTGCCGAGAGTGCAGCAGATACTGCGGCGACCCCGATAAGCAGGGCTCCGAGGAGGGCGATGCTGGTGCCCGTCGTCACGGCATCGACAATCTTGCCGAGCAGGATCGCAATGCTGACATTGGCCGCTGCCCCGGCTATCAGGAACACCACGGCAATAACGGCGCGCCGGCGCGCGTGCGGAATGGCCGAAAGCTGCTGTGCCACAACCTTTCTTACCTGTGGCCAGGTGGCGGTGGGAAAACGCATTAGGACTCCACCCCCACTGCATGCCACGCGGGCGCCGATGTATAGACGATGGTGGGCTTATCCTTCCGGTAGTCCGCAACGCGGTGGGCTACCTCTTGTTCGGTAACGGAATCGACCGCCGTCGTGGGATCAGAAAGAATCAGCACCTCTGGATCCGCTGCAATGGCACGGGCAAGGGCGACTCGTTGCTGCTGGCCGCCGGACAGATTGTTTCCGCGCTCACCCACGGCGCGGTCAAGCCCACCGGGAATATCCGCGCCAGCAGCCACCTCTAGGGCCCGTGCGGCCGTATCCGCATCCGGATGGATATTGTCTTGTACAGTCCCGTCAAACAGCATGACCTCGTGTGGCACGACGATGAATTTTTCCCGGGGCAGCTCCCGTAGTTCTTCCGGAGCATGCCCATCGATCGCAGTCACCCCTGGCCGCAGCGCAGGAACCTGTGGCGCAGCGTCCTCGGGCAGGCCAGGCGCTCGCAGTAGGCCTACTATTCGCTGCGCACTCGCCTGCGCCGCGGCCCACCGGGAAGCGATATTTCGACCCAGCATGGTCATCGGGGTAATGATGAATTGGGTTAGGCCAATAATCATAATGAGCTCGCCAATGCTCATCTGCCCATTCAGCGCTAGGTAGCCAGCAGCAACGGCGACGGCGATGACATAGATCGAGCCCAGTGCCTCGGTAGAAGCATTCAATCCTGCCTGCGCCGCATTGGCCTCAACGGTTCGCTCGTAGGCGGCATCGGAATCACCCGCATAGCGCTTGCGCACCGTACCTATCGCACCGATCCCCTTAATAATGCGCAGGCCATGGACAATATCCGTCGCCGTCGCACTGGCGCGGCCCAATGCCGCTTGCCGGATACCAGAACGCTTGCGCAATGGACCAGCCGAGCGCAGCGATCCCCACACCACGATGGGACCGCCGCATAAGATGGCCACTCCTAGCGGCAGATTCGCCCGGCTGGTCATCACCGCAACATAAATGATGGACGTAATCTCTGCCACCGGAAACACCGTCATCATCACGGCATTTTGTACGCGGGTCGCATCGGTAGAGGCAATGGCCAATAACTCTCCTGGCGTGCGTTTCGGCCCGCCCATCCCTTTGGAATCCATAATCCGATCCGTGATGGCCATGCGCACGTCGTGGCCGATAACGAGCATGCTGCGCGCGTTGAGCCCGCGGCCAAACCACCCGGTAATGGCATTAACCGCGAAAGCCAGGACCAGAAGTGCAAGCCACCACCAGAGTCGCCCTATCGATCCTTCCACCACCGCTTCATCGATGGCATAGCCCACGATGACCGGCGTTGTGCCGTTGAGCACGAAGGAGATAGCCATGCACACGGCCGCTGGGATGGTCATCCCAGGCCGGGAGAAGACAGTCTTCAGCAACCACCGCCGATCTGATGGTTCTGGAAGTGTTGCCATAACAAGCCATTCTAATTCCCGGTAGGTTAGATAGCCTATGTCGACTCGCCACCCCAACCCCCAGCACTTCCCCAGCTACCGCAACCCCTCTGCGAAGCAGAAGCCTACCTTTGGCACCGATCCCCAGCGCACCCAGGCAGCGCGCGCCTTCCACCGCGGCGCGCACACCTATCAAGATGTCCGCCCCCATTACCCGGCCGAGGTTGCTGAGCTCATCGCCGGCGCCCACCGCGTTGCCGATATCGGCGCCGGCACCGGCAAGCTCACGGAGTCCCTCACCAACCCCAACGTGCTGGCGGTCGAGCCATCTCCAGATATGGCCCGCGTGCTCCACCACCGCCTAGACATTCCCATCATCCGCGCCACGGCCGAGCACACCGCGCTTGCCGATGCCTCCCTCAACGCCGCCTGCCTCGCCCAAACCTGGCACTGGGTCGACGTTGCCGCAGCCTCCGCGGAACTGGACCGCATTCTCGCGCCGGGCGGGCGCGTCCTTTTAGTGTGGAATACCCTCGACGTACACGCGGATCCCTGGATCCTTCGGTTAAGCCGCATCATGCACTCCGGCGACGTGCATAAGCCAGGCTTCTATCCCGAATACAAAGCGCCCTGGATCTTAGACCGCGAGGTCCGTCTAAGCTGGACCCACGAACTCACCCCAGAACAGCTCCACCAACTCATGCACACCCGCTCATACTGGCTCAGAAATAACGAGGCCATCCACGAGCGCATGACCCACAACCTGAACTGGTACCTCTACGAGCACATGGGCTTTTCCGCCGGCCAAAAACTGCACATCCCGTACCGCACGGATGCTTTCGTGCTGGTACGGGAGGCGAAGTCTCGCGACTGATTACAGGAGAACCTGGGCCAAGAGGGAGCCGACCACACAGGAGGTAAATACGGAGATCGCTCCGGGGATAAGGAACGAGTGGTTGATGACGTATTTGCCAATTCGCGTCGTACCCGTGCGATCGAAGCCAATGCAGGCCAAGTCAGAAGGATACGTGGGCAAGATGAAGTAACCATAAGCCGCACCGTAGAAACCAACGATGACAGCCGGGTCAATGCCCAATTGCAAACCAATGGGAGCAATCGCTACCAGTGCAGCGGCCTGCGAATTGACCAACTTGGACACAACTACCAACACGACGGCGTAGGTCCAAGGGGCCGCCTCAACGACAGAGCCCAAGTTCGTTTCCAGGGCATCGATATGGGATTGGAAGAACGTATCTGCCATCCACGCAACACCGAAGACCGAAAATACAGCGGTCATGCCGGCCTTGAATACTGGCGTAGATGCAATCTTTTTAGTATCTACCTTGCAGCTAAGAAGGATGATGGCACCGGCGACGAGCATGACCATCTGGATGACTAGGTTCATGGATACAGGGCTCAGCTCGCCGTCATCACCAGGAACCAGTGGGCGCAGGAACTCGAAGGCACCGAGGAGGACCACGCAGGCAATAGCGATGAGGAAGACGACTACCGAGCGCTTAGCCTCGCGGGAAAATTCCTTACCGATGAGCGAATCGGCGCTCTTATTGATGCTGGCGGCAAACTCTGGGTCTTTCATCCGCTCTTGGAAAGCCGGATCCTTGTCCAGGTCCTTTCCGCGACGCAGCGACCATAACGCAGCGAGAACAACACCGCATAAGGATGCGGGAAGCGCCACCGTAAGAATCTGCGGAATCGAATAAGCCTTGTCGATAGCTCCAGCATTTTCCGCAAGGATCGACGCAAGAGAAACGGTAGCCACGGACACGGGCGAAGCGGTAATACCCATCTGGGCCGAGGTCGAGGCCACTGCCATTGGACGCTCAGGACGGATGCCCTTTTTGAGCGCGATGTCTTCAATAATCGGAAACATGGTGTAGACCACGTGGCCAGTGCCGCAAAGTACGGTAAGGAACCAAGTAGTCAGTGGTGCCAAAATGGTGATGCGCTCTGGATGAGCACGCAAGAACTTCTCCGCATGCTGCATCATCACTTCCAAACCTTGTGCTTGTTGCAGCGTGGCTGCGCAGCCGATAACGGCAATGATCGTAAGCATGACCGACACGGGGGCTCGCCCGGTGCCAAGCCAAATACGAAGACCATCAGCATCAAGCCGATGCCAGAAATTAATCCTAGGCCGATCCCGCCATAGCGGGTGCCCAAAAGCAAAGCACTTAAAATGATTATGACTTGAAGCACGATAGCCAGGACTGAATCCGGGGCAATCACATTCGCTAACATGTCATGCCTTTCAAACAGAAAGTAAATGGTTGACAAGTTTTATCCTATCGGCGCCATAGTGCTTTCACCGAAGCGAAAAGGAGAGCGAAGTGTCACACCATTGTTGGTGACACTTTTGCTCTCCTAAGTGGTAAAATACCGGGTTAACCGGCGAAATTATGTAGTTTTGAGGCGCCCTGATGCCTCTACAGTGAGCTCCGGCTTTGCTGGCGAGACAAACTCAACTACACCTCACGTGCCAACCCCGAAAGCTGTTGCGCACTTAGTTGTCGATTCCTCGGGCCTTGTCCTTCTCAGACTTCAGGTCAATCTTATAGTGCAAGTGATTTTTCACTGCGGGCCACTCATGCCGCAGCACGCTATACACGCAGGTATCTCTGACTATCCCGTTATCTAGTATCTGGTGGCCGCGAAGGATTCCATCCAGATGCGCGCCCAAGGATTCCAACGCGCGGCGGCTTTCACGGTTAAAGGAGTTGGTGGTGAAGAACACGGATAAGCAATCAAGCTGCTCAAATGCATGGCCCATGAGGGTCAGTTTGCAGTCTGCATTAACCGCAGTATTCTGCGCCGATTGCCTGTACCAAGTGTATCCGATTTGTGCGCGCCTGTTATCTAAGTCTAGGGCCTGATAACCAGTCATCCCCACCGTAGTGCCAGCAGAATCAAATACCGTAAAAAGCTGCGACCCGTGGGAGTCATACCAAGAAATGCGTTCTTCCACGGCTGTTTCCATCTCGCTTGGTGATGGAACCTTGGTATACCACCGCTTCCATAATTCCCCGTCCTGCACCGCCTCAGCTAGTCCAGGGGTATGGTCTACGCTCAACGCCTTTAAAGTGATATTTTGCCCGCGCAAGATCTCGATTTTCTGTGACACCGTATGTACCTTCTTGCTTTCTGGGCCTAAGCCAATGCGCTGATGTTTTTCAAGCTTAGCCGTTAATGACACCGAGCGTAATGAGATAGATAAAAAACGAGCGAAGCCCCACGGTTGTGAAGGCTTCGCTCGTTGTCGCAGTGAACTCTTATTTCCGCTTTTTACCTCGGCGTTCGCGCACGCGCACGGCGATGCGGATGGGAGTGCCGTGGAAACCAAAACGCTCGCGGAACTTGCGCTCAAGGTAGCGCCGGTAGGACGCGTCGAGGAATCCAGTGGTAAAGAGAACAATCGTCGGCGGCTGGGTCGATGCTTGCGTAGCAAAGAGCACTCGCGGCAAACGATTATTCTTCATCGGCGGCGGGTTGGCAGCAATCGCCTCACGCATCCAGTTATTGAGCTGACCGGTAGACACGCGCTGATCCCAGCTTTCTAGGGCCTCGATCATGGCCGGCTCCAGCTTTTGCAAGGCGCGGCCGGTCTCAGCTGAAATATTAACGCGGGTCACCCACGGCAAGTGCCGCAGCTGCTCGTCAATCTCTCGGTCGAGGTAATAGCGGCGGTCCTCGTCCATCAGGTCCCATTTATTGAACGCGATGACCAGTGCCTTGCCGGATTCCAGCACCATATTGAGCACGCGCTGGTCTTGCTCGGAGATCTCCTCGGAGGCATCGATAAGCATGATGCATACCTCAGCCGCATCGATCACGCCGCGGGTGCGCAAGGACGCATAATACTCGTGGCCCTGCGCGTTCTTGACTTTCTTGCGCAGGCCCGCGGTATCAATAAACTTCCACAACTGCTCATCTAACTGCACCAGCGAGTCCACGGGATCCACCGTGGTGCCGGCGACATTATCTACCACCGAGCGCTCCTCGCTGGTGAGCTTATTGAGCAACGAGGACTTGCCCACATTAGGCCTGCCGACGAGCGCGACGCGGCGAGGGCCCGACGTAATCGAGGTCTCGCGCGGTTCTTCGGGGAAGCTGCGCAGGATCTCATCCAGCACGTCCGCGCCACCGCGTCCGTGTTGTGCGGACACCGGCCACGGGTCCCCGAGGCCCAAGGCGTAGAACTGCGCCATATCCGCATACTGGTTATCGGAATCGAACTTATTCGATACCACGATCACCGGAACCGGAGACTTTTGCAGGCGGCGCGCCATAACCTCATCGGTTTCGGTAATGCCTACTTTGGTGTCTACCACCATTACGATGACATCGGCGGTATCCATCGCCATTTCTGCCTGGCGGGCGATATCGGCGTGCATGCCTTTGACGTTGGGATCCCAACCGCCGGTATCCTGCACGATAAAGCGCTGCCCATTCCAGTCCGCCACGTAGGACACGCGGTCACGGGTAACGCCAGGGTGGTCTTCTACGACGGCCTCGCGGCGGCCGAGGAAGCGATTAACCAGCGAAGACTTGCCCACATTCGGCCGGCCCACAATGGCGACGGTGCACAGGGCTTCTTCGGTGGCATCGGCAAAGCCAAGCGACTGCGAGAGCTGCTCCCACTCGTCCTCACTGAGAGGTTGCTCGAGGTCGTCCTCGTCCCCGTAGTCGGCCTCGCCGAACTCTGACTCATCAAAGTCGTAGTCGAATTCTTCGGCATCAAAATCGTCCGTAGCCCACCCCGGCGAGGTCTCTACCGTTTCCTCGTCGAACTTACCCGCAGGGTAATGGAACTGCGTGACTTCTTCCTCTGGGGACTCAAAATCTTTATTGCTCATGAGCGGGACTCCTTAACCACGTTGATAAGAGCCTGCACGACGTCCTCCGGGCTCATGTCAGAGGTATCGACGATAGTGGCATCGTCGGCTGGGCGAAGCGGCGAGGTGGCGCGGGAAGAATCCGCGGCATCGCGGCGCTGCACATCTGCCAGTACCGATTCAAAATCGGAGGCGATGCCGGCCTTTTCGTTTTGACCGTGTCGGCGCTGCGCGCGAACTTCCGCCGAGGCCGTCATGAATGCCTTGGCGGGGGCATCGGCAAGCACCACGGTGCCGATATCGCGGCCCTCTACGATGGCGCGGTGGGCGCGTTGCGCCAGCGTGCGCTGCAATGCCACCAAGTTCTCGCGCACCTCTGGGATGGCAGATACTGCGGAGACGTTCTGGGTGACCTCGTCTTCCCTGATGACGCGGGAGACATCGGCGCCATCGAAAAGCACCTGCGTGGAATCCGGATCATCGGAAACCTCCAAGGGCAGATTCGCCGTCGCGGAAATCACCGCTTCCTTGTCCGCGGGATCCACGCCTTGGCGCAATACCGCCAAGGTTGCCACGCGGTACATGGCGCCGGTATCGATGTATTTTGCATCCAATTGCTTAGCTAGGGCCCGGCATGTCGTGGACTTTCCCGTTCCGGAGGGGCCATCGACCGCAAGAATCAAACCTTCATCAGGCATATTCGAAATCATTACATTCCCACCGCTTTGTACAAGCTCGTCAACTCGTTGGAATTCAGTGCGCGCAGCCCGCCGGGCTTCATATCGCCCAATTGGACCGTGTGCAGCTTGGTGCGCACCAGGCGCTGTACGGGATAGCCGGCTTCCTTCAGCAGGCGGCGCACGATGTGCTTGCGGCCTTCGTGCAACTCGACTCGGACCAGAGAGAACCCCTGGTTCTTGTCCACTACCTGCACGAAATCGGCCTTGGCTAGGCCATCTTCTAGCTCGATGCCCTCTTTGAGCTGGCGCACAAGCTTATTATCGGCCTCGCCCAATACCGTGGCCAGATAGGTTTTCTTCACCTCGTATTTGGGGTGCATCAGGCGGTTGGCCAATTCCCCATCGTTGGTGAGGATGAGCAGGCCTTCCGTATCCGCATCCAAGCGGCCGACGTGGAATAGGCGCTGGCCCGAGGCGACCTTTTCAGACACCACGTCCCCCACGCAGGGGCGGCCGAGATCGTCTGACATCGTCGACTGCATTCCGCGGGGTTTATTGAGGATGAAATATTCTTGATCCTCGTTGACGTTCACGCGGACGCCATCAACGCGAATGACGTCCACGGCGGGATTAACCTTGACGCCCTGCTTGAGGATGACATTGCCATTTACTTCGACACGGCCGGCATCAATGAGGATTTCCGCGTGGCGGCGCGATGCGACGCCCGCCTTGGCCAAGACCTTCTGCAGGCGCTCACCTTTGGGCTTATCGTCATCGGCCAGCCAGTCAGCGCCCAATTCGCGCGCCACCGATTCTGCGGTGGCCTTCTGCTTTTTCTTGGATACGTGTTGATTGCGAGCCGGCTTGGCATTAGAGACAACGATATCGCTGTCTCGCTGCTTCTTATCCGGTGTGCCGTCACGGCGAGCGGGAGGAGTCACTTAAGCGTCCTTTTCTCTCGAAGATATGAAATTACCTGCGTGAGTCTACCCCACCTCAGTACTCTTCGTCGATTGCATCGACATCTGGGAGAAGCGGTGCCAGATCCGGAAGGCGTTCCAGCGAGTCTATGCCAAGGAGTTCGAGGAAAAGCTCGGTGGTTTCATACCGGTGCGACGCCCCTTCGAACTCGTCCTGTGGGAGCTCGCGGATGAGCCCACGCAGGTTAAGGGTGCGCATCACGCCGTCCACGTTGACACCGCGGACCGCCGAGACCTGCTGGCGCGTGACCGGTTGGCGATAGGCCACGACGGCGAGGGTTTCCAAGGCCGCGCGCGAGAGCTTTGTTTGTGCCCCATCCAATAAGAACTCCTCCACCGCGCTGGCGTTTTCCTGGCGGGTATAAAACCGCCAACCTTCTGGCGTTTCGCGCAGCTCAATTCCAGAGCCGCGGCTATCGAATTCGCGTTGGATGGCCCGCAAGCAGTCACTAATGACCGCCGGTTCCACGCTAAGCGCCCGCGCCAAGGACTCTACGGATGCCGGCGAATCGAGCACCAGCAAAATCGATTCGAGCCGGGATCGCAATTGCGAAATGAGCGGAAGATCCATGCCCCTTAGAGTACAACCACGGACGGCGGTGCTAGCACTAGTCCCAATTTGCTGCGGCTACAACCGCGGGATCTACGTCCAAGCCGGTCCAGGAAAGGTCCAGCTGGCCCAGCGCTTCCTCCTGCTGGGCATCGACCGCCTTGGCCTTAAACAGTTCCAAGAGCGCCAAGAACCTGCCGACGATATGCATGGTTGTGGTGCAATCCCGGGTAAGCGAGGAAAAACTTGTCCACTGCCCTGCGCCCATGAGTTTGAGCGTTTCGAGGATCTTTCCAGCTTGTTCGGGTACGGAGACGGCAACGCCATGAATATGGCCCGTTGCCACTTCTTCCGGCGGCTTGGGGCGAAAGACACCCGCCGCCATTTCCGCAAAGCTCGCCGGAGTATGCCCCAACGTCACGGGAGGTAAAAGCTCCGCAAATTGCTCCTCGATGCTGACCGCGCGCGGATAGGAGCGCTGCGCTTCCCGCTGCCAGCGGGCAAATTGATCCGCCGCCTGCTTATAGGCCTTGTACTGCAAAAGGCGGGCAAAGAGCAGGTCACGCGATTCCAGCAGCTCCAGGTCCTCTAGATCATCGACCTCACCCCGTGGCAAGAGCCGTGCGGCCTTTAAGTCCAACAGCGTTGCCGCCACGACCAAGAAATCAGTCGTCTCATCCAAATCCGCGTTCTCGCCCAACTGCCGCGTGTAGCCCACAAATTCATCGGTCACCTCAGACAAGGCCACATCCGTGATATCCATCTTCTTGGCCTGGATGAGCTGCAAAAGCAGATCAAATGGGCCCTCGAAATTCCGCAGGGCAATGCGAAACCCCGTAATCTCTGGTTGCGTCACGGTAGCTTAAACGGTCGAGCGCTCGATGACTTCCTTCGCCAGATCGCGGTATTGCTGCGCGGCCTGCGAATTTGGAGCCCACGAGGTGATGGGCTCGCCGGCCACGGAGGTTTCTGGGAAGCGCACGGTACGGGTAATGACGGTATCGAATACTTGGTCCCCAAAGTATTCCACCACGCGGGACATTACCTCGCGGGCATGCTTGGTGCGCCGATCGAACATGGTGACCAAAATACCCATGACTTCCAGATCGAAGTTGATGCGGTCAGAGACCTTTTCCACCGTATCCGTTAGCAAGGCAAGCCCGCGCAGCGAGAAGAACTCGCATTCCATGGGGATGATGACGCCCTGGGAACAAGCCAAGGCGTTGACCGTAAGCAGACCCAACGAAGGCTGGCAGTCAATAATGATGAAGTCATAGTCTCGGCGCACCGGACGCAGGGCTCGCGCCAAGGTGTGCTCGCGGCCTACTTCATTGACCATCTGGATCTCTGCCGCGGAAAGATCAATATTGGCCGGAACGAGGTCCATGCCGGACACGCTGGTGTGATGAATGGCGGAGTGTATAGAGGTATGGCTATCCAGCATCACGTCATATATAGAGTCCTCGATGTCATCATGGTTTAACCCCAACCCGGCGGAAAGGGCGCCTTGCGGGTCCAAATCAACCAGTAGGACCTTGCGTCCATACTCTGCGAGGCAGGCCCCCATATTGATGGTGGACGTGGTCTTGCCCACGCCGCCCTTTTGATTACACATCGAGATGATGGTGGCGGGCCCATGTTTTTCCAAGGGGGCGGGTTCCGGCAGCTCGCGGACAGGGCGGCCAGTTAGCCCCGTCTCTACATCAGAGGCTGAAAAGAGACCCTCTTCGCTCACAGTCAAACCTTCTTCCTTGACGCCAAGTCATGGACCATGACATTTGGCATAGGGTTGCTTACAACGTTGTAACTATAGCGTACCCGCTCCCCTGTATGACTACCGAGACTTTGCAAATATCAAGCCTCTATCTTTGACTTAAGCAATGGAAGCTACGCCCTCGGATGCGCCGCGCGCCATACCTCCCGCAAGGAATCAGCGGTAACGTGCGTATAGATTTGCGTGGTAGTCACTGAGGAATGTCCTAAGAGCTCCTGCACGGTGCGCACATCGGCACCGCCTTCGAGAAGGTGCGTGGCAAAGGAATGGCGCAGCGTGTGCGGGGAAATAGATTTATCCAACTGGCTGCGCTGCGCGGCCGTCTTAATAATGGACCACGCGCTTTGCCGCGAGAGCGCCCCGCCGCGCGTATTCAAAAACAGCGCGGCAGTCTTGCCCTTTCCCAGCACGGGACGGGCGCGCACTAGGTAGGCGTCGATAGCCTGCCTGGCATGCGAGCCCAGGGGTACAAGCCGCTCCTTATCGCCTTTGCCATGCAGGACTAGGACGTCATCGGCAGTAGCTACGTCATCGACGTTGAGCGAAATTACCTCAGAGATGCGCGCCCCAGTGCCATAAAGCACTTCTAGAAGCGCCCTATCGCGGAAGTCAACCGGCGTTTCCGTAGGCGTCGATTCGATGAGCCGTGCCACCTCATCCACGCTCAAGGTCTCGGGCAAGTGTTGCCCCGTGGAAGGCGGGCTCACCTCGGCCGCAACATCGCTATCAACTTCGCCCTCCGCAACGGCGAATTTATGCAACCCGCGCGCAACGATGAGGGCACGGTTGGCAGAAGATACCGCCATATTTTCGCGCAGATCCTTTAAATAGGCCTCCACCATAGGTCGAGTTACCTGCCGTAGGTCCTGGACCCCATTTGCTGCCAGCCAGTCCACGTATCGGCGAATATCCCGCCGGTAATTGCTCAGGGTATTTGCTGAAACGCCGCGTTCGACGGCGAGGTGATTCAACCAAGTCTGAGCGATGTCCTCTGCAGCAGTCACTGCTTTTTCAGATCCGGTCCGCTGCGTCGAGCAGCCATGTGGGTCGGGCGCAAATCGAACGGCGCATCCACCGAACGCGTCGGCTTTCCCCCAATGACCGTGGCATATGCAGATAAAATACCCGCGCACGCAACGGAATTAACGATCTCACCCCTCAGCACCCTGTCAACCGCCTGGTCTAGGTCCACCCAGGCAAAATCCATATCGGCTTCTTCATCGCCGGTGTCCTGCAGCGCGGGAACCTCACTAAGGTCACGAGCAAGGAAAATCCGCACGGCTTCCTCACAAAACCCCGGCGAGGTCACCATATCCGTGAGAACTTCCCAGTCCTTAGCGGCAAGGCCCGCTTCCTCCTGCAGCTCGCGCTGCGCGCCTGAAAGCTCGTCCTCGCCCTTCACATCGAGCAGTCCTGCGGGCAGCTCCCACAGCCGCTTGCCGACGCTATGCCGGTACTGATGCACCATCGCGATCCGCCGATCCTCATCTAAGGCGACCACCGCGACGGCTCCTAGGTGCTCGATGATCTCCCTATCCGCCGTGTTGCCTCCTGGCATGGACAAGGTATCGCGGCGTACGGCGACGATAGGCGCATCAAAAATTAACTCTGAATCCAAGACCTGAAAATCGTGGGCCACTGTTATTTCTCCTCTTCCGGTAGGGCGGAATCTGCGCTTTCTGCCGATCCGTAGTCCCCCCTGCCCCCATTAAGCTGTTCTTCGGCGGCGGAAATCACAGCAATGCGCTCTACCGCGCGCTCAATGCCGTCGACGGTAGAAAGATCCACGTCATTGGTGCGCAATTGCTCTACTGTCTTATCGTCCTGGGTCTGCTTGCTCCGCGCGCTCATCACCACGCTGCCATTGACCTCATCCAAAGCGGTGGCAAACTCAGCCAAGGTGTCGGAATAATATCCGCGCACCCCGCTGCCAGAAACAATGAGGATGGACTGGGCAGGAAGGATAGTCCCGTCCTTATAATCAATAAAGTCCTCATCGCGCAGGGCACGCAGCAGCTCAGATCGCTCTTTTACGCTAGCGAGCGGTTCCGTGCTTTCTGGGTCCATGGATAAGGCCGCGCCCAAAACCTCGCCGCCATAGCTTCCTACGGTTTTATCGAGTCCTTTAAGATCTGCATTTTTCGGGGCCTTATCTTTAAGGATTTTTACGATATCGTCTTTGCTTTCCCCGCGCAGAAAGTCCTTACTTAGCTTGATTTCTCCCGCTGCGGTGGCCCCGGAGGCTTCTAAGAGCTTCGTGATATCAGAAAGATCGCTGCTATTTGCGTCATCGGTGGAAATGACCAGCACCGGTCGCTGCGATAACGTACCGGAGACCAGATCTGGTGCCACATCATTGACGATGTCATCGCTCGCCTCATTTTGGTTCTGCAAGATCTTATTTTCTTGCACCACCTTGCGGTGTTCCGCACGGATCGGGTCATCGTCGGCCACGCTGGTGGTCAGGTTGGGCGCGATCACCAAGGCACCGAGGGTCACACCAACCGCCGCCCCTAGTCCGAGGCCCGTAATTAGTTGCGCTTTCGCCATATTTTTACCCCCCGCTTAGAATAGGCTCGACCAGGTCTGGCTTAAATTACTCAAGAAATCCTGGCTCCCGCCGAAGCCCACGATCAAGATGATCGCTGCAATCGCCACCAAGATACTCAAAAGGGCCCATAGCCAACCAAGGTGTGAGGACGGAGCGGAATACAGGTTGATTACTGCCTCAGCATCGACCACCTTGGTTCCGGCCTTCAGCCGAGACATTACAGCAGACGGAGCCACGCGGTTGGCAAAAACATCATCGAGGTCAAAGCCGCCACCTGACTGCACGATAAGGCCCGCACCGTGGTAATCCGCAAAGAGCAGCGCTAAATCCGTGGCCGATTCCGAAGCCGCCGGAAACGTCATGGCCCCGATGCCCAATTCTTGGATGCGGTCAATGCTCTCCACGCTGCCTTCTGGATCCGCAGGCACCACAATGCGCGCGCCGCAACGCAGCGCCTCATCGCTTACCTTGGCAGGATCGCCAATGATGAAGTCAGGCTTATATCCCTGCTCCAGCAGAGAATCCGCGGCTTCATCAACCGCAATGAGCAGCGGTTCATACTCCCGGATGAAATTGCGCAATTCTTTCAGCTGGGAGCGGTGGTCTTCAGTGGGAGATAAAACGATGACCTTCCGGCCAGCTATCTCGGAACCGGATGCGGGGACCCCGAGGCCATCGATAAGCAGCGGGCCTTCAGAATTAATGAAGTCGATGGAGCTCGCGAAATAGGACTCCATGTGGTCAATGAGTGCGCTTTGTGCCGCCTTGAAGTTCTTGTCTGCGCGCTCCCGGGAAACCTTCTGCCCCGTCCCGACTACTTTATCCGCGACGTAGACCTTTCCATCGTCCCCAATATGTGCCTTCTTGCCATCCTTAAACTCCGAGATAAATTCCTCGCCGAGGCCTTCGAGGAGGTCAATGTCGGCATCGAGAAGCATGTGCGGACCGCAATTAGGAATGGAGCCAGTAGAAAACCTGGCGACGTTGACCACCGCGGAGGGCTGCAAGTCCACGAGGGTTTGTGCCTCGGGCCGAGAAATATTCGCCGCATCAATAACGGCGATATCACCTTCAGAAAACTTCTTAAGACCTTTCGCGCCCGGGGTGCAATCGCGCAATGCAGCATGCTCACCAGGATGATCAGGGGTACGGGAAAACAGAGCCATGGGCTCCATTGTTCCTTGCTTAGTCCGCCAGCTGGGTAAGGCGCGCGGAAGCTTCTTTTTGTGCGCGATCAAAAAGCTCTTGGGCATGGGCGCGCCCCGTCTCGGTGTCATCCAAACCAGCCAGCATGCGCGCCAATTCCTCCACGCGCTCCTGTTCCGTTAGCTCGGCTACCCCAGAGGTAAATTTATCTTTCGAGACATGCAAATGCGCATCCGCATACGCCGCTACCTGCGGCAGGTGGGTCACGACGATAACCTGATTGTGCGCAGCCAGCCGTGCTAGCCGACGCCCAATTTCTACCGCCGCACGCCCGCCCACGCCGGCATCGACCTCGTCGAAGACCAATGTCGCACCGTCCTCGCTGGCGAGCACAACCTCAAGGGCAAGCATGACTCGAGACAACTCGCCACCGGAGGCCGCAGTGGCCAAAGGCTTCCCATTGAGCTGCAGCTCCGCAGCATCGGCGCCTGTCTTGGAATACTTTGCCGCGGAAAGCTCAACCGACATAGTGGAATTGGGCATGGCCAATCCATGCAGCTCTTCAGTCACCAACTTGCCCAGCGCCTCCGCCGCTTTCCGGCGGCTCTTCGTAAGCTTCGCCGCCTTCCGCTTCATCTCCTGCTCGGCCTCTTTGACCTGCGCCTTAAGTTCCTCGAGGACTTCAGTGGAGGTATCCATCGACTGCAATTTGGACTCCGCCTCATCGCGCCACGCCAAAACACCATCGATATCGCTGGCGTATTTACGGGTCAAGGCTCGGAGATCCTGTTGGCGTTGCAGAGACTTTTCCAGCAGATTCGGATCTGCCGGCAGTCCCGCGAGGTATCCACCGAGCTCAGCTGAAATATCGCCTAGCTGCGTGGTGATTTCAGAAATGCGCTCGCCTAAGTCCGCCAGCTGCTTATCCGAGGATCCCACTAACGCCGATCCCGCGCGCCCGAGCAGCGAAGAAGCGGCCTCATCAATCTCTTCCGTTCCATCGATCGCCGCCAAGGCAGTGTGCGCGGATTCGCGCAGACCGTCCACGTCTTGCAGGCGCTGCACCAACTGCACTAGCTCCGCGTCTTCCCCTGGCTCGGGCGCCACACCGTTGATCTCCTCTAGGGCATATTGCAGGCGGTCAACTTCCTGGGCAAGTTCCCTACGAGACTCGGTGCGCCGGCGATAATCCTTGGCCAGGCTGCGCCACTTTTTAAAGGCCTCAGCATAGTCTTCCCGAACGCCAGCCAGTTGCGGGTCTGCACGGTCCACGGCCGCGAGTTGCTCCTCTGGGGCCAAGAGGCGCAATTGGTCATTCTGACCATGCACGGTAATTATCTCCCGCGCGAAATCTCCCAACGTGGCGGCCGGTACGGCTCGCCCTCCCAAATACGCCCGCGATCGCCCCGCAGCCGAAACCGTGCGCGAGACAATAAATTCACCATTTTCATCTGGCTCACCGCCCACCGAGTCCACCAGCTGGCTGATGCTCTCCTTCGCGGAACTAAAATGGCCCTCCACGGCCGCTTTTTTAGCGCCATCGCGCACCCGAGAGGCATCGGCACGCCCGCCGGCCAACAATCGAAGCCCCGTAACCACCATGGTTTTGCCAGCGCCGGTCTCACCGGTCAATACGGTCAGGCCCTCCGATAATTCCGCAGAGCTATGGCGAATGACTCCTAAATCATTGATAGAAATATCGACAAGCACTATTTCTCCTTCGGTCCACGCCAGCCTTCCACGGGCAACCGCAGCTTAGAGACCAATCGATCCGTAAAGGGCTGATCATCCAACCGCACCCAGCGTACGGGGCGCTTACCGCGCACCACCTCAACGCGGGCGCCCGGCGGCATAATAAGTTCCCTGCACCCATCCAAGATAACCACGGCCGGTGTGGTTTGCATGGTTGATTCCACCGCCACCAAAGAGTTGGGAGAAGCCACTAAAGGTTTAGTAAAGAGTGCATGGGCATTATTCGGCACGACCAAGATTGCATCTAGCGATGGCCACAGCACTGGGCCGCCGGCAGAAAATGCATACGCCGTTGAACCCGTTGGCGTCGAAATTAGCACGCCGTCACAACCGAACGACGAGACCGGGCGCCGGTCGATCTCCAAAATCGCATCCAACACGCCCCACCTGTTCTGGTTTTCTACCGAGGCCTCATTCAAAGCCCAACTGCTAGCCAGTTGGTGACCGTTGGCATCCGAAATAGAGACATCCACCGTCAGTCTGTCCTCCACCCGGTAGCTCTTCTCTATTACGCGAGCCACGGCACGGTCTAATGACTCCACTTCCCATTCTGCGAGGAAGCCAACATGACCCAGATTCACTCCGAGGACAGGAATATCAACCGCGCGTGCCATATCAGCTGCACGCAGGAAGGTTCCATCACCGCCGAGAACAAGGACCAGTTCGCATCCCGCCGCCGCGTCATCAGTATGCGGGACGTGCTGTAGCCCCGGCAGTACGGTTTCGTCCGCACAAACGCGAACCGTTATCCCTGCCTCCTGCAATAACTCGGCTGCACGGGAGGTAGCCTGCAGGTTCTCTGCGCGATTGGCATGCGGAACCAACAATATCTCTCGCATTACTGCGGACCTTCTTCAACGGCAGTATCAATCATCTGTTTCATTGTAGCCACGTTCGTGGACATACCGTCCTTTTTCAGCCACAGGAAATATTCCACATTTCCACTCGGACCCGGCAACGGTGAAGCCACAACACCGTGCAGACTAAGGCCTAAAGACACGGCAAATTCAGCAACGTCCTGCGTGACCTCTTTACGCATCTCCGGAGAACGAACCACCCCGCCGCTGCCGATGCGCTCCTTGCCCACCTCAAACTGCGGCTTGACCATGGGCAGGAGCCACGCTCCGTCCTTCATACACTCCACAATTGCTGGCAGCACCAGTTTTAAGGAAATGAAAGATAAATCCCCGACCATGCCATCGCACTGGCCATTGGTCATCTCCGGAGTAATAGTGCGGATATTGGTCCTATCCAAGACGGTCACGCGCTCGTCATTTTGCAGCCGCCACAATAATTGCCCATACCCGACGTCAACGGATAGCACCTCACGCGCACCAGACGCCAAGCACACATCTGTAAATCCTCCTGTCGATGCCCCTGCATCTAAGATGCGGCCATCCATGTCGACGTCGAATGCGGCTAGTGCGCCCAAAAGCTTGTGCGCGCCACGAGATGCCCACTTGTCTTCCTCAGACTCCTCGACCTTGATGGAGACTTCAGGATCCACGACAGTTGCAGGCTTTTCTGCCTTAAACCCGCCGACCGTCACACGGCCAGACTTGATCATCTCGCGGGCTTGCTCACGAGATCGCGCGATTTTTCGGCGCACAAGCTCTGCATCCAGCCTGCGGCGTTGTGGTGGCATTAGTTCTCCTGCAAAGCATTCCGCAACACGGAATGCGCCCTGTCCAGTTGGTCGACTTCTTCTGCGAGTGTCGGTGCATCCTCGCCGAGAATTGTCGAAATCTCCGAATCTACTTCTTCGGGCTCTTTCACGGCCCGAAAATCGTGTGGCTTTACCGCCATTTCGACACAACCTTCTCCGCAAACTCGCTACGCGGCTGAATATACCGAGGTGGTGCTGGCATCGACCACGCCACTTCCAAGACCGTCCGCAGCGCTTGCACTGAGGTAGAGGATTCGTTTCCCCCCTGCAAGAGAACGTCATACCCATCACACCGCGCGGTAAAATCTCCTTGCGGTCCAGGTCGCACCTGCGAAATAGGCAATGAAAGCTCGTGCATGCCTGCACCAATGAAGTTAGGCCGTGCCTCCACGGGGGCCTCGATAAGCTCCAGCTCGCCCGATACGCCGGTCAAGACATGAAAGGTATTCATCGCTGCGGCGTTACCTCCAACAATATCCGTATCTAGCCGGTCGCCCACCGCCAATGGCTTTTTCGACCCGACCTTTTTGGCCGCGAGGAAGAACATCGCTGGTTCAGGTTTGCCGGCAGATACGGGCTCTACTCCCGTCGCCTTTTCGACGGCAGCGACTAGGGAGCCATTGCCAACGCCTAGCCCCCGCTCAATTGGAAGGGACGTATCCAAATTTGAGGCGAAAAATTTCGCGCCTGCCCGGATAGCCAGCGCGCCCTCCGTCAGCTGTTCCCACCCGACGGACTTATCAAATCCTTGCAGGACGGCTGCTGGTTTATCGTTAGCACTCGAGACCACGGAAAAACCCATGTCCTTGGCCAAGTCCCTGAAAGAATCCGCGCCGATAATTAGCACCTTCGCACCCGACGGGATTTCCTCGGCAGCTAACTGCAACACTGCCTGGGCGGAGGTGACGATATCACCAGAATCCGCAGTCAAACCGATATCCGTCAGCATTGTGGCAACGGCTTCTGGGCTCCGCGACGCATTATTTGTTACATATACGGCGGGAACTCCACACGTATTAATAACGTCTACGACGTTGCTTAGCGGACGGCCCCCCTCCCAGACGGTTCCATCCAAGTCCAACAATAAGGCGTCATGTTTGCTCAAAACACTCATTACTTACATTCCGCCAATCGGTCAGCGGCATCGGTCCAGTCGCCCTCATCAATGGCGATGGTGTGCTCGAACCACTCGTGTGCTTCATCGTTGCGACTCGCAGCAAGAAGCGCGTTTGCATAGGCATACGACAGCCTACAAGCACTTACTCCCCGATCGTTGCGGTCAGGTTGTGCCCTCTGAATGGTAACCACCGCTGATTCAGGCTGATCGAGGTCAAGGCGAGCGCCTGCCAACACAATTGCTAATTCGGTAGCGGATTCTTTGTCTAGCTCCTTGGCCTCCTCGCTGCGTCCTAACTCCAATGCCTTTTCCGGCCGACCCAATCCGCGTTCACAATCAGCCATAACCGCAAGCATTCCTGGACCGCCAGAAATACGGCGGGCAGCGCGCAGCTCAGATAGCGCCTCTTTCCACTCGCTGGCGCGGTAAGCAGCGATACCGTTAACTTCTCGGGCGATAGCCACGCGGCCTGCACGATCCTTAGCCGCGCGCGCATGCCGCAGCGCCAGCTTAGGATCATCATCCATCCAAGTCGCCGCCATGATCATATGCTTGGCGACGGCCTCCGAGTTTTCTTTGGAGAGTGATTTCAGGTCTTGGAGCACCAATGGGTCCAAATCATTGATATCAATTTCTTCAGGAATGTCCGGATCGGTCATACGACGGTTGATTCGCTCTTCCCTATAACCAGAGCGCTGTGGAGAGAAAGATTTCTTCTTTCCCCCTCCGCGAGAATCACGGTCCCCCGAGTTGCGTGGATTTCGACCCCGACGGTCTTGTCCTCGGCCATTACGGCCGTGCTGGTTGCGCTCCGACATTCAGTCCTACCCTTTCTTGGTTGGAACTCGCACAGAAATACCGCACCCATTCTACAGTGCTAAACGACATTCAAAGAATCTAGAATATCGGGCCCGAACCCCGGAAAGTGGACACGGGGATTTAATCAAGATGCGATAGTAAGTGTAGCTGATCCGGCGGCTTCG
>NZ_JBEHFV010000030.1:0-26243 GCF_040225855.1 Corynebacterium sp. KPL2850 | reverse complement strand
GAAGCCGCCGGATCAGCTACACTTACTATCGCATCTTGATTAAATCCCCGTGTCCACTTTCCGGGGTTCGGGCCCGCGCTCGATGCCGGCGAGGAGGGCAATGGGGTGGGCGTTGGTGCGGGCATCGGCAATGGCGCGGCGTTGCATCCGGCTAAAGGCGGTGCGGCCGTAGTAGCTTTCGCACAAAAGGAGCAGGTCGGCGGCGATGGTATCGGGCGCGCCGCGCTCCATAAGCTCAGACCCAGAGAGCCCGCGGCACGCGGTTATGATGTCCATGCCGGGCGCGAGGGCGGTGAGGTAGGTCTCGAGTGCGTTCATGCCGCCTACGCTAGGGCGGTGTTAGCCCGCGCTCAATCGCTAGGGCAACTGCAAAGGTGCAAACTGTGGATAACCCGGATCCGTAGCGTGAAAACCGGGGAAATCCTGTGGATAAGTCCCCGCAGTGTCGCATGGATTAGACAAAGGCCAGCCGGCGCGTGCCATCCACGTGGGGGAAGGCGATAAAACTGATGCATGAGACCGCAACCCACACCAGCGCCGAGCCCCACGCGGGCAGGCCCAGGATGGGCGCGAGCATGATGAGAAGCCATAGAATCATCAGCGGTACTAGCTGCGCGATGGTGGGGATGAGATCGGCATCGTGCCGGTCAGCATAGGAGCGCATCTCGCGGCGGTAGGGGTGGGCAAAGACCAAGACGAATGCCGCCACGAGGCAGACCGCGGCCCCAGATAGGGTGGCGAAGAAATGGGTGCGGGTGGTCAGCAGCGCGACGGTGGCGCCAAGCAGGATGGAGGATCCGAGGCGCACCCACGGCGGGGTGGGGATGGGGGTTGGATTCTCGCGCATAGCACCGTAGGCCTCGTTCAGGTTCATGCGCTTAAGACTACCATTCGAACATACAGTTGCATGTGTCCGGTTGAGGGTTCATACTGTGTGGGTGGGTCAAACGAACGTTCGCCTAGAAAAAGCGGTAGCGGGGCTGGAGAGATCCGACCGCGTTGCGGTGCTGCGCGCCCGCATGCAGGCGATGGAGCAGGAGGATGAAGACGAGCTGGTAGATACCCTTCCCCAGCTGGCGTGGCTACTTCCCGCAGGTGGGCTCGCCCGGCGGAAGGTGGTCTCGTGTGCGGAGTGCCCCGCGCTCGTGGTGGAGCTTATCTGCCATCTTACGGCCCACGGGGGTCATGTGGGGATAGTGGGGTGGCCGGATCTTTCTCTCGCACAAGTTGCCGAAATGGGGAGGCTCAACAACGTGGTCACCGTCCCCGATCCGGGCTTGGAGGCATGGGTGGTAACCAGCGTGCTGGCAGAGGGCATGGACCTTATCATCCACCATGGCCCGCCCGGCGAGCTGAGTCCGGCCAAGGCGCGGCCGGTGTGGGCGAAGATCCGCGGCGGGCAGGCCGCGGTGCTGACCGTGGGCGCGCGGCTGCCGGGCACTGCGGTGCGCATTGGGGCGGAGGTGAGTACGTATCGGGGCATCGGCAAGGGCAGCGGGCGCATCCGCGGCGTGGATATTGATCTTGCGGTGGACTCGAAAAAGGGCACCGCGCGCGGGAGCCTTACCATGGGCGAGCCCCGCAGGTTGGCGGCCGTATGAGGGCGGCTGCGGTGTGGTTTCCGGATTGGCCCATCCAGGCGGTTGGGCAGGCGGGGCCGGTGCTGATTGCGCGCAATCATGCGGTGCTGGTCTGCGATAGCGCGGCGCGCCGGGCGGGCATTCGGCGCGGGATGCGCCTGCGCCAGGCCCAGGCGATTTGCCCTGAGGTAAAGGTGGTAGAGGCAAACCCGGATAGGGATGGAGCGGCCTTCGCGGAGATTGCGGCGGGCTTGGACGCCGTGGCCTCGTCTGTGGAGGTGCTGCGGCCTGGCCTGGCCATCGTGGATGCGGGTGCGGCGCTGCGTTACCACGGGCCGGAGGCGCTGGAGATGCTTGCCGATGCCACCGCGCACGCCGGTTTTGATTCCACCCTCGGCGTGGCAGACGAGATTGCCACGGCCATCATCGCGGCCCGGCATCGCGGGGTAGGCGCGGTGGTGCCGGAGGGTCAGTCGCGGGATTTCTTGGCCGTCCAGCCCGTGAGCGTTTTAGCCGCGGAGGCCGCGCTGGGGTTTTCTGCGGAATTTGTGACCCAGCTGCAGAAATTGGGCGTGCACCGGCTAGGCGATGTGGCGGCGCTGCCGTTTAAGCAGGTAGTCACCCGGTTTGGGCAGCAGGGCAAGCGCGCGCACGAGGTGGCGCACGCGCGGGCGGACCGGCGCGTGTCCCCGGAAATGGCGCGGCCTGACCTGTCCGTTAGCAGCGAGCAATCCATCGAACGCGTGGATGCGGCGGCGTTCGTGGCCCGGCAATTGGCCGCGCAGCTGCACGTGCGGCTGGCGGAGGCGGAAGTGGTGTGCGTGCGCCTGCGCGTGGTGGCGGAGCTGGCTACCGGCGAAACCGTGGCCCGGGTGTGGCGCACGCACGAGGCGCTCACGGAGCAGGCGACCGCGGACCGGGTGCGCTGGCAGCTGGATGGGTGGCTTACGGCGGCGCGGTCGAGCGGCAAGGACGGTGCTGCGATCGTGCGGTTAGTGCTCGAGCCGGTAGAGGTGGCCAGGCCACAGGCCGCTGGCCTCTGGGGCGGGGATGCCTCGCAGGAACAGGTCAAGCGGGTGATTTCGCGCGTGCAATCGCAGCTGGGCATAGACCGCGTCTTGCAGCCGCGGGGCGCCGGCGGACGTGGGGTGGCCGAGCGCATCGAGTACGTTCCCTATGGGGAGCAGCGCGATGCCACGCCGGAGGGCAGCTGGCCAGGCAGGATTCCCACACCGCTTCCCGCACGCCTGGGCGGCGGGCCGAACCATCCGGCCGCGCGCATTCGGCTTATCGATGCCGCCGCGCGGGACGTCATCGTCACAGCCGAGGCCCTCCTATCGTCTGTGCCCGTGGCGCTCGGGTGGGGCGCGCACCGCTACCGCGTTATCGGCTGGGCTGGGCCGTGGCCGGTGGATACGCAGTGGTGGACCGAACAGCCGCAGCACGCGGCGCGGTTACAAATTGTGGGCCAGGCCGAACGGGAACAACGCCAGCGCGCCTGGCTCTTGGTGTGGTCAGAGGGGTGCTGGCGCGTGGAAGCGACGTATTAGGAGCGAATATCTACCACGAGGCGCGTGGGATTTTCTAGTACCTGCACGGAATAAGGCTTGCGCTGGTTCATGCCGATGACAAACTGGCTGCGGCCCTCATAGGTGCGGCCGTTGACCACTTGGGTAATAACGCCACCGGCAGGTGCCTCGACGACGCCGATGCGCGGCTCGTCGATGCCGGCCTCAAAGGGATAGACCACGCCATCGATATTGACATTGAGCGCGGTATCACCGGCGTAGTTAATGGGCTGGCCGGAGCCTTGCTGTTTGGGATTATCGGCGTAATCCACGAACCAGCCTGGGGAACCCTCGCCCTCGAGCTCGAAGACGGCGCGATCGAAACCATCGTGCTGGCCCACACGTACCTTGGTCATCACGAGCTCCGAAGGGGCCTCTGGTCGCAGCGTTTTCATGCTCATATCCGCCTCACCCAGCGGGTTGATGTGTGAGTTTCCCACAGAGGCCGCCATGGTGGTGTCATCCGCTGATTCGGTGCTGCAGCCGGTGAGGAAGGCTGCGGCGGCAAGCAGGAGCGAGAGGCGGGCTTTATACATGACCACTAGAGTATAATTTCCAGTAATTACTGCCTAGCGTTGGGGGCAGATCTTGACCGAATTGTTGCTAAATATGTGAGCTGAGTTGCAGACGGGTTAGGCTAGGATACATGACCGATTTCTGTTCAGATTACCAGGTGGAACCGCTGCCCGGCACGGCGAAAAAAGAGTCCGTGTTTGTCCTCTTTGAGTGGCCCGGCGGCTGGTCGCGCGATGTGCTTGATGGCGATACTTTTGGCCCGGAGCTCACGGCCCAGCTGAAGAAGAAGCTCAAGGGCCAGGCGGGGCTGCAATTGATTCGCCGCCCCGGCCGCGATGGCCGCCAAATTGGCACCATGCACCGGTGCTACCTGGTGTGGGCCGAGCAGGGCGTGATGGAATTGGTCCTTTTGACCGGTCCGGAAAAGATCCTGGATTTGGATCTCACCGCGCCGGGCCGCAACGGGGGAGGATCCCTCGATACGCCGCTGGTTTTGGTGTGCACCCACGCTAAGCGCGATAAGTGCTGCGCCGTGAAGGGCCGGCCGCTCGCCGCGGAGCTGGTGGAGGACTACCCGGATATGGTGTGGGAGACCTCGCACACGAAGGGGCACCGCTTCGCGCCCTCGGTCATGCTCATGCCCTGGGCCTATTCCTTTGGCCGGATGAATAAGGAAGCCGCCGCGCAGATGATTGCGGCGGCGGCGCAAGGAAAGTATTTCTACCCGGTCAATCGCGGGCGCGGCATCTTCGGCCCGCGCGGCCAGGTGGCGGAGTTGGCGGTAGCGCGCGAGCTTATCGATGCCTCCGAGGACCTCTACTACGGTCAGCTCCACGCAGAAGACGAAAAGCAGGGCCCCGTGGTCACGCATGCCGATGGCCGGCGGTGGAGCGTGACGCTCGAGCAGCGCGCCGTGGAAGGAGTGGTCTCTTCCTGCGGCGACGCGCCCAAGACCGGCAAGGCGCTTGTGGCCACGGGCGTGGAGCTTATTAGCGGCGCATAACCTTGGAGGAGAGCCAGTTGCCAAAGAACTGCGCGGCCTGCACCAGCACGATGATGATAAGCGTGGCCACGACGGTGACTTCCCACTCGAAGGCGCGGTAGCCGTAGACGATGGCAAAGTCACCCAGTCCGCCGCCGCCGACGTAGCCGGCCATGGCGGACATATCCACGATGGCGATAAACAGGAAGGTATAGCCCAGAATCAGCGGGCCGAGGGCCTCCGGGATGATCACGGAGGTAATGATCTTCCACGGCGAAGCGCCCATGGCGCGGGCGGCCTCGATAACGCCGGGGTCGATGGCCACGAGGTTTTGTTCCACCACGCGCGCCACGGAGAACGTGGCGGCGATGACCATCACGAAGGTGGCCGGTTCGCGGCCGATGGATCCGCCCATCACGGCGACGGTGAGCGGCTGCGCAAACGCCAGCAAAATAATAAACGGGATGGGGCGAACGAAATTCACCAGCAGGTTGACCACCAGGTAGACGGCCTTATTTTGCAGGATGCCGCCCGGGCGGGCGGTGTAGAGCAAAATGCCGAGCCCTAGGCCCAGAATGCCGGCGACGACGAGGGTGGTCGAGACCATGATGAGGGTGTCGACGATGGCATCGACAAGCGATCCGCCCAAGCGGTCCCAGTCGGCGGCGGCGAGATAGTTGACGTTCATCGTTCAATCTCCTCAATTTGAGTGGTGGCAGATAGGGCGCGGTAGAACTCTTCGATGGCGGCATCGTCACCGCTCAAGCGCACGGTGAGCTTGCCAAAGGAGTGCTGCTGCAAGGTGGTAATACCGCCGTGGACGACGGCGATGGATACGCCCGCATCCTTCAGCTTGGCGGCGGCGCCGAAGAAGCCGGATTCCTCGGTCAGGTTGATGGTAAACAGGCGGCCTTCATGCACGAGCAGGTCATCGGTTTCCACCACGTCGGGCTCATTGCGCAGCGAGGTAGCAACGAACTTGGCGGCCACGGCGGTCTGGGGATTGGAAAAGACCTGGTAGACGCTGCCTTGTTCGACGACGTGGCCATTTTCCATCACCGCAACCTTATCCGCGATGGAGCGTACGACCTCCATTTCGTGGGTGATGACCACGATGGTGATGCCGAGCTCCTTATTCACCCGGCGCAGCAGGTCGAGGACTTCCTGCGTGGTGGTGGGGTCGAGGGCGGAGGTGGCTTTATCGGCAAGCAGCAGCGAAGGATTCGTGGCCAGGGCGCGCGCGATGCCCACGCGCTGCTTCTGGCCGCCGGAAAGCTGCTCAGGGTAGCTTTTTCCCTTATCTCCCAGGCCAACGAAATCCAGCAGCTCCTGCACGCGCTGTTGGCGCTCGCGCTTGCCGATGCCCTGCAGCTGCAGCGGGTATTCAATATTGCCCGCCGCAGTGCGGGAGTTCATGAGGTTAAACTGCTGGAAGATCATGCCGATATTGCGGCGGATGCCGCGCAGCTTCTTTTCGGACATGCCGACGATATTCTGGCCATCGAGCAGCAGCTCGCCGGAGGTGGGCGTATCCAAGCCGTTGATCATGCGGACCAGGGTGGATTTGCCGGCGCCGGAGTAGCCAATGATGCCGATGATCTCGCCGGAATCGACGGTCAAGGAGACATCGTCAAGAGCTTTGACCTCGGCCTTTTTCTGCTGGAAAACCTTGGTGATATTGCGGAACTCAATGCGAGTGCCGCTCTGGGTGGAATCTGCCACGGGTTGCGTCCTTAGCGGGGAAGTGCCAAACCCCGCCGGGGTGAAAACCGGCGGGGTAGAAGGCAAGGGTGATTAGTCCAAATCTGCTTCGAGCTTGTCCAGGATTTCCTGGAGTTCTTCTGGGGTGCGCTCAACCTCGACGGAGGTGCCTGCGGAGTCCTCGTCGACGCCCTTTTGTACCGCATCGGAGTGCCACAGCTCGGCGAGCTTCTTGATGTCCTCGTTATCGGCGTCTTCCTCGCGAACGGCGAAGACGTTGATATAAGGCTCAGCCTCTTCGGAGTTCGGGTCATCCTGGAATACGGCGGTGGCCGGGTCGATACCGGCGCGCTCCAGGAAGGAGTTATTGATAATCGCCGGGGTGCCCTCGCCGTGCGCGGATGGGGTCTGGGCTGCATCGACCGGCACGACCTTGACCTTGGACTTCTTCTCATCGATGTCCAGTGGCGTCGGGGTGATAAGCCCGTCCTTCTTCAGGGTGACAAGGCCAGCCTGGACCAGCACGTTGATGGCGCGGCCCTGGTTGGTGGAGTCATTCGGGATGGCAACTTCTTCGCCCTCAATGCCATCGAGGGAGTCGTGGCCCTTCCAGAACAGCGCCAGCGGCACGATTTCGGTGGCGACGATGGGGACCAGGTTGGTGCCGTTGCCGTGGTTGTACTCGGCCAAGAACTTCAGGTGCTGGAAGTTATTGGTATCCAGCTCGCCCTGGTTCAGGGCCTGGTTCGGGGTGTTGTAATCCGAGAAAGACTTGATGTCGATGTCGTAGCCGGCGTCCTTGGCTTCTTGCTCAAAGGCAACCCAGGCCTGCTTTGCATCATCGGTGGTGCCAACAGCGATGGTCTTGTCATCATCTGCGTCGGAGGAGCAGGCCACGAGGCTGGTGGCGGCGACGGTAACGGCGGCGGTAGCGGCCGCTGCGCGACGAATCTGCATGAGGTCCCCTTACATGTAGGAGTTTAAATAAATTGACCGTTTAGCAATCTAGCAATAAGCGAACCGCTTTGTCTATTGAACGCGTCTCATTGCGCCGGGTTGTATAGAACACTAATTCGACATTACCCTGTGAAGGGTGAAATTTAATGGTGGAAAGGCGCTGCCGTGGTCGCGTTTAGAAAGGATACTATCCGGCAAGGACACTGCCGCGCCCGTCGCCGTGCATCACCTCGGCGGCGATGACCCTATCCAGCGCGGGCGCTCCGCCGTGCCCTTTGCCGAGCTGCATGCGGTAAGCTCCTATAGCTTTCTCGACGGCGCCGCCGAGCCGGAAGAGCTGGTCGCCCGCGCCCTAGAGCTTGGACTCGAAGGGTTGGCCGTTGTGGATCGGGATGGCTTCTACGGACTGATGAAATTCGCGGAAGCCGCAGCTAAGGTCGGACTTCCGGCCATGTACGGCGCGGAGCTTTCCCTCGCGGAGGCCCCGGTGACCGTGTTGGCGCGCACCCCGGAAGGTTATCGCCGCCTCTCGCGCCTTATCGCCCGCGCGCGGATGGAAGCCGGTGAGAAGGGAGGCGTTGCATACCCGCCCCTAGACGCCGTGGCGCGCGAGCTGGAAGGGGAGTGCTTTTTCCTGCTGGGGTGGGAGGCCATACAAAAAATCGATCACGTTCTCGAAAGAATAAAAATAGACAGCATAGTTCTCGAATATGCGTGCACAATGTCTCCCGAAGATGCGGATCACCACAGTTTCCTGGACAAGTACAATAATCTCCGCGCCATCGCAACCGCTCGACCTGCGGCAGCAACGCGCGACCAGGTACGTCTCGCCGCCGCCAAGCGCGCCCTGGCGCACCGCCAATCCTTAGAAGAGGCCGCACCGGATGCCCACCCGATGGGCGCAGGCTGGATGCGTTCCGGCGAGCAGATGGCCCAGTTGCTCCCAGGCCGGCCCGAGCTTATCGCCGAAACCGTCCGCCTTGCCCGCGAATGCTCCTTTACCTGGGGTGCCCTCGCGCCCAACCTGCCGGACTTTGTCGTGCCAGAGGGGCATACCGAGATGAGCTGGCTTGAGCACGAGGTCTGGCGGCGCGGGAAAAAGCGCTACGCCTCGCGCCCGCCCGAAATACAGGCCAAGGCGAAAAACCAGATGCGGCACGAGCTGGGCATCATCAAGCAGCTGGGCTTTCCGGGCTACTTCCTCATCGTCTGCGACCTGGTGGATTTTTGCCGCCAAGAAAATATCCTGTGCCAGGGGCGCGGGTCCGCGGCCAATTCCGCAGTCTGCTTCGCGCTGGGCATTACCAACGCCGAGCCCATTTCCGCGCAGCTGCTCTTTGAGCGCTTTCTGTCACCGGAACGCGATGGCCCGCCGGATATCGACATCGACATCGAATCCGGCCGGCGCGAGGAGGTCATCCAATACGTCTATCGCACCCACGGCCGCGACCGCGCCGCACAGGTGGCCAACGTCATTACCTACCGCCGCAAGGGTGCTACCCGCGACGCCGCCCGCGCGCTGGGCTACCCGCAGGGCTCTGCCGATGCGTGGTCGAAGGGTATAGCCGAGCCGCCTGCCGATGTCTCCTTGCTCGCCGAGCAATTCCTCGACCAGCCGCGCCACCTCGGCATCCACTCCGGCGGCATGGTCTTATGTGACCGGCCGATTGCGGACGTGGTGCCGATGGAATGGGCCCGCATGGAAGGCCGCTCCGTGCTGCAGTGGGATAAGGACGATTGCGCCGCCGCTGGGCTGGTGAAATTCGACCTGCTTGGCCTCGGCATGCTGGAGGCGCTGCACCACATGATCGATGCCGTGCGCGCCACCACCGGCCGCGAGGTGCGCCTGTGGGAGCTCGACCTAGCCGAGCCCGCGGTCTATGACATGCTCTGCCGCGCCGATGCCGTCGGCGTCTTCCAGGTGGAATCCCGCGCGCAGCTGGCCACGCTGCCGCGGCTAAAACCGCGCCGCTTCTTCGACCTCGTGGTGGAGGTCGCGCTCATCCGCCCCGGCCCCATCCAGGGCGGCTCCGTGCACCCCTACCTGCGCCGGCGCGATGGCCTCGAGTCCGTGACCTATGACCACCCGGTGCTGGAGAAATCGCTGGGTAAAACCCTGGGCATCCCGCTTTTTCAAGAGCAATTGATGCAGATTGCGGTGGATGCCGCCGGTTTTTCCGGCGCCGAGGCCGATGACCTGCGCCGCGCCATGGGCTCGAAGCGCTCGCCGGCCAAGATGGCCGCGCTGCGCAGCCGCTTTTTCGAGGGCCTGCGCGCCACCAACGGCATCGAGGGTGAGGTCGCGGAGAAGCTCTGGGCCAAGATCACCGCCTTTGCCGCCTACGGTTTCCCGGAATCGCACTCGCAGTCCTTCGCCTCGCTGGTGTATTTCTCCGCGTGGTTCAAGCACCACTACCCGGCGGAGTTCTGCGTGGGCTTGCTGCGCGCGCAGCCCATGGGCTTTTATTCGCCGCAGTCGCTCATTCAGGACGCCCGGCGCCACGGCGTGCGCGTGCTGCCAGTGAGCATCAATGACTCCGGCGCGCAGGCCAGGGCGCTGCCCACCGGCGAAATCCGGTTGGGCCTCAACCTCATCAAGGGTCTGGGGGATAAGGCCGCCGAGCGCGTGGAGGCCGCCGCGCCCTTTAGTAGCGTCTCCGATCTGTCGCGCCGCGCGGATCTCAGCGTGGAGCAGGTGGAGGCGCTGGCCACGGCGGGGGCGCTAGAGTGCTTGGGGTTGGAGCGCCGCCAAGCGCTTTGGCAGGCTGGCGTCGCCGCCACCGAGCGCGAGGGCATGCTGCCTGGCACGTCCGCGCTCGCCTCGCCGCACCTGCCCGGCATGTCGGCCTTCGAGCTGATGGCTACCGATGTCGCCGCCACCGGCGTCACCCACGATAAGCAGCCTATGGAGCTAGTCAGGGCCGCGCTTGGCGATGTCCTGCCTTCCTCCCGCCTTCCCCACGTCCCCGATGGCACCCGCGTGCGCATCGCCGGCATCATTACGCACCGCCAGCGCCCGCGCACCGCCTCCGGCCTGACCTTTTTGGGAGTGGAGGATGAAACCGGCCTGATGAATGTGATGGTCTCACCCGGATTGTGGTCCCGGCAGAAGGTGTTGGCCCGCACCGCCCGCGTGCTTATCATCCGCGGCATCGTGCAAAACGCCACCGGCGCGGTAAGCGTGGTCGCGGATAAGCTCGAGCCGCTGGATTTTGGCGATTTCCTCTCGCGCGGCTCCCGTGATTTCCGCTAGTTTTCTCCGCATCGAAGCCCAAAAGCGGTGGCTAGGCCGAAAAAATATCGCCGGCCAGTACTAAGCGCCTGCGGTGAGTTAGTTATCCATTAGGAATTCTTCCTATAGATTTCGGTGGACATAGGTCAAAGTACTGCATAAACCCAACACTCTGACAAGGTTTTCTATTCCACTTCGAAGATATCGCCCGGCTGGCAGTCCAACGCCGTACACAGTGCCGCAAGAGTGTTAAAGCGCACGGCCTTGGCGCGATTATTCTTCAGGACGGACAGGTTAACTGGCGTGATACCTACCTCTTTCGCGAGCGCCGCTCCGGTAATACCGCGCTCCTCCATTTTCCGGTCGAGGTGGCAGATCACCTGGGGTTCTTGCTCCTCAGACAAGGCCTTCAACCTCCTCTTCGAGCTTGCTGCCGCGTTTGATGGCAACTGAGAAGAGCTGGAGGGTGCAGACAAAAAGGTAGGGCAGCGCAAGCTCGCCTAATGAGGAACCGCTCTGGCTGGCCCACCAGTCAATGTCGAGCTGCGAGGAAGCCCAGTTATTGCCCATGCCTTCGAGTGGGAAGCGTCCGATAAACCAGACAAGGATTCCGATGGTCATTCCGTTAAGGAAGCGGATGTTTTTCGTATTGAAAACCTGCCCACGAAGCATTGGTTTGACCAAGCGGTAGGCAAAGAACGCGATAATCAAGATTCCTGCAATCTTGACGACGAGCCCCGCAGTGAGCATCCAGAATGGCCCGCCGTCGAGGTTGTGCTTGCTTAGGCCTTCCGGGATGGCCGCACTCAGTGCGGTGGAAAAGCGTCCGGTGACAAGGTCGCGCAGGTAGGTGGGGCCGAGGATGACAATGGTGAACAGGCAGAGGGTGGCCGCCGCGGTAATTTCGCGGCGCTCAGTTTGGGAGGTGGGTTGCGGGGTGGTCATGACAATCCTTTCCGTCGATTCCTTATCGACTTTCGATGTTGTCGTAATTCGATAATATCGAATAACGATAAGTGGCGCAAGGATGCGAGACCGATTGCTACTGTCAGTAGCTATGAGCGAAGAAATGAACCCCGTCTCGCCGCGTTTGGTTAAGGTGCGCTACATCCGCTACCTGAGCTGGACGGTTATTTCTGCCGCGGCGGCCGCAGCGGCAGGGTACTGGTGGACCCCGTGGTTCTACTGGGCGGCGGGGCTCTTCGCCGTCCTCTTTTTCTGGCTGCTCTGGCTCATTCCGGCCCAAGTACGCCGCATGGGCTGGTGCGAAACCGACGATGAGCTGCTCATTACGCGCGGCAAGCTGTGGCATTCTTTCACCGTTGTGCCCTACGGCCGCATCCAGTTCGTGGACGTGTCCGCCGGCCCCCTCGAGCGCGCCTTCGGGCTCAAGGAACTGCAGCTGCACACCGCCTCCGCAACCACGGACGCCACGGTGAAGGGCTTGGACGCCCCGCTTGCCGATGCCCTCCGCACCCGCCTCACCCACCACGCCCGCGAACGGATGAGCGGGCTATGAGCTACCACCGCGTCCACCGCTTGACCCCGCTACTGCGGCTGTGGTCGGTCATCCTGGCCGTCATCGCGGCTTTTGCCTTAAACGTCAATATGGAGGCGCTGCGCGGACTTTTTGCCTTCGTTACCGGCGAACACAGCGCCGCGGACCTGCGCGATATTGGCCTCGCGCTGGCCGGGTTTATCGCAGTGTGCGCGGTGGTCTGGCTCGTGTCCGGCGTGTGGTGGCGCCAGATGGGCTACCGGCTGGGCGAGGAAGAACTCACCTTGCGCCGCGGGGTTATTTCGAAGCAGCAGCGCACCGCGCGCTATGACCGCACGCAGGCGGTCGATGTCGTCGAGCCCGTTATCGCCCGCCTTTTCCGGCTCGCGGCCGTGCGCGTGGAAACGGCCGGCGGGCAGTCGTCCGCCATCGAAATCGCCTATCTGAAAAAGCGCGATGCCGAGGCCCTGCGCGCCGAAATCCTCTCCCGCGTCCACGGCGAGCCACGGGCCGAGGGGCCGGCAGAAGAGCGGCCGGCTGAAGAACGGCCGGCTGAAAAACAGTCGGCCGAGGAAGAGGACAATATCCTCATCCCCGAAATCCCCATCGCACGTTCCCTGGTCGCGGCCGCTTTGCACGTGTCCACGATCGTTCTTATTGCAGCCCTCGTATTCCTCGTGGTCACTCCGATGTCCCTGACCATCACGCTGCCCATCCTTTTGGCCACCGTCCCGCGCGCCTGGAACGTGATTGACTCCTCGTGGCGCTATACCGCCAGCCTTGAGGATGGCGTGCTCAATATCACTTACGGCCTTGCCGATCGCCGCCGCCAAAACATCCGCCTCGAGCGCATCCACGCCGTCCAGGTCACCCAGCCTTTCCTGTGGCGGCCCTTCGACTGGTACGAAACGCGCGTGTCGGTCGCCGGTTACGGCGGCATGGCCAGCGGCGAGGGATCGGGATCGACGCGCATCGTGCCCGTCGGCAAGCGCGTCCAGGCCCGGCAATTCCTGCCCGCCGATGCCGCCCCGACCTACGCCTCGCCCGCGCGCGCCAAATGGGTCTCGCCCATCGATTACCGGCAGCAAACCGTCGCGCTGACCGGCGACTATGTCATCGTGCGCGCCGGCCGCTTCAACCGCCGCGTCCAAGCCATCGAGCTGCGCCACATCCAGGAACTCACCCTGCGCCGCGGCCCGATATCCCAGCTATTCGGCCTAGCCACGGTGGAGCTCGACCTCGTGCAGGGGCCCGTGTCCATGGCGGCGCGCAACCTCGCGCTTGCCGATGCCCACGCGCTGCTCAACCGCCTGCGCTCCCGCGACCTGCCAGAACTTACACCGCTCCCTTAAATCCAAGCTGGCGCCAGGCCTCAAAGACCGCGGTCGATGCGGAGTTGGAGAGGTTCATCGAGCGCCTGGCCGGGACCATCGGAATGCGCACCTGATCGGTGATGCGCGGATGGTTGACGTGTTCATCTGGCAGGCCGGTTGGCTCCGTGCCAAAGAGCAAAACGTCGCCGTCTTGGTACTCCACGTCTGTAAACCACTTATCCGTATGCGTGGTGAATGCGAAAACGCGCGCGCCGGGCAGCGCCTCCATGCACACGTCGAAGTCCTTGTGGATCTGCACATCTGCCAAGTCGTGATAGTCCAGACCGGCGCGCTTTAAGTGCTTATCGTCAAAGTTAAACCCCAGCGGCTCAATCAGGTGCAGGCTCGCGCCCGTCACCGCCGCGGTGCGAATGGCATTGCCGGTATTGGTCGGAATGACGGGATTATCAAAGACGATGTGCAGCTGGCTCATGCCTTCAGTCTAGGATGGGGGCTATGAGCGCTACCAAACTAGATGGCACCTTGTACCGTGACGAGATTTTTGCGGACCTCGCCGAGCGCGTGGCCGCCCTGAAAGACAAGGGGATAACCCCTGGCCTGGCCACCGTTCTGGTGGGTGAGGATCCAGGCTCCCAGTCCTATGTAAAGATGAAGCACCGCGATTGCGAAAAGTTGGGTATTAATTCCATTCGCAAGGACCTGCCGGCGGATATTTCGCAGGAGGAGCTCGAGGCGGTCATCGATGAGCTCAATGCCGATGACGCCTGCACCGGCTACATCGTCCAGCTCCCGCTGCCCAAGCACCTGGATGAGAACGCCATCCTCGAGCGCATCGATCCTGAAAAGGACGCCGATGGCCTCCACCCGGTCAACCTGGGCAAGCTCGTGCTCAACGAGGAAGCCCCGCTGCCGTGCACCCCGAATGGCTGCCTGCACCTGCTGCGCCGCTTTGGCGTGGAGCTGGACGGCGCCAAGACCGTCGTCATCGGCCGCGGCGTGACCGTCGGTCGCCCCATTGGCCTGATGCTGACCCGCCGCAGCGAGAACTCCACCGTCACCCTGTGCCACACCGGCACGAAGGACCTCGCCGCCGAAACCCGTGAAGCCGATATCGTCATCGCCGCCGCCGGCCAGCCGCACATGCTCACCGCAGACATGATTAAGGAAGGCGCCGCGCTTCTCGATGTCGGCGTATCCCGCGTCGACGGCAAGCTCACCGGCGATATCGCCCCCGACTGCTGGGATAAGGCCGGGTACGTCTCGCCGAACCCAGGCGGCGTCGGACCGCTCACGCGTGCCTTTTTGGTACGCAACATCGTTGAGCGCGCGGAAAAGCTGGCGTGAATTTAGACAATCCTCACGACGCGCACCTGGCACCGTCCCCGCTGCCTGCTTCCGTGCAGTGGGTGGCCATCGGGCTCTTCATCGCCGGGGTGGCTTTGTCCGGCGGCTACGCCATTTTCGAGTATTGGCGCAGGGCCACCTTCTTGCTCGGGCTCGCGCTGCTGTGGCTGACGGTGGTGCGCCTGACGTGTGATTCGAGCCGCGTCGGCGTGCTGGCGGTGCGATCGCGCCGCTTCGATGCCACGTTTACCGGCGTCATCGGCGCGCTGATGGCCTTTCTCGCCTACTCCGTGGACGCGCTGGGCAGCTAGTTATCCACAGGTGATTGTTTCAGTATCACCAATCTGCGGCGTGTCGCGTGCTTATCCACAGCCGCAGCACTCTTGGCCTCGCGCCCGCCGCTACCCGCGGTTTAGGCTCGGGGCCATGATTTCGGATTACCTCGCAGCGATTAACTCCCCGATGGCGCTCATCGGGGAGTGCGCTGGGCTATCCGAAGCCGAATTGGTAGCCCGCGGCTTTAGCGATAAAGAGGCCGCGGAATTCGCGCGCTTGGCGGATACGTATTTTGGCAAGACATCGTTTAGCGCCAAGCAGCGCGCCGCCCGCACGACCGCGCTCCCGCTCGATGCGCTGAAAATCATTGAGGTGCACGCGCAGAAGCTAAAGACCCAGCGCGCGGCGTGGGCCCTGCGCGAGGAGCTGTGCCGGCTCAACGTTTCTACCAGCGAGATAGAAAAGCGCGCCCGCCGCCGCGTCAAGGAGGAGCGCACCCAGAAGCGCGCGGAGGGCGTGCGGCTTACCCGCCGCACCGATGACCTGTGGACGCTGACCATCACCGCGGAATCGGACCTGGTGGCTGAGATTAATAACCACGTCTCCACCGTGGACGATGCGCGCCGGGTATTTGCAGAGGGCGCGGCCACCTCCACCATCACCACCAACGTGGTCCTCACACTGGATAACATGGTGAAGGTTATCCACGGCGAGAATGATGTCACCCTGCAGCTGACCAACGGCGCCAGCATCACCGGTGCGCAGCTAGCGGAGCGCGCGCTTGCCGATGCCGGCCTCATCACCCTCATCCACCCCGTCACCGGCCCCGTGAACCTGTACCACACGCGCCGGCTGGCCACCTGGAAGCAGCGGCAGATGGCGATGGCGGAGAATCCGGTGTGCCCGTGGCCCGATTGCCATATCCCGGCCGATGAATGCCAGGTTCACCACCTACAACCGTGGCTGCTCGGCGGCGAGACCAACTCCGAGAACTTGACGATCGCCTGCAAGTACCACAACTCCGTGAACGACGATGACCCCAATGCCCCGCCGCGTCGCGGGCGCCTAGAGCGCCGCCCGCACGAAGGCATCGTGTGGCGCCCGCCCTGGGCCCGATAAAGAACATCGCCGAAGCCAGCGCAGTTAAACCTGCGCCGTTTCGGCGATCCTTCTGTATGCCTTCTGTAAGTAGCCCCGGCTAGCCACTCACCGCGCCGGCCCTTTCCCTGTTTGCCTCGCGCCGCGTTTCCCGTTCGTGCGCCGGAGCAACCGCGACCGTGTAAGCCACGCGGTATTACGCGCCAGCTCAACGGTCACTTGCACGCCAAATGACGGGAAGCCCGCCAGCCGCACTGGTGCGCCGGGGTCGTGCGTCGAGTCACTAGCGACTGTAAACCGCTGGCGTAGGCGGTGCGGTATTGTGCCCCGCGCTGGCGTGCGGGCGGGGCTGGCTAGATGGCGTAGTCGATGGTGCTGTCCACGTCCAGCGGGTGTGGTTGGGACAGGGTGAGGAAGTTGCGCAGGATGCGGTCCATCTGGCGCGATTCCGTGAGGAATGCATCGTGGCCAACAGGTGAGACTACCTTCGCCATGGCCAGCAGGTTGCCTAGGTTCCGAGAGAGGTGTTCCTGCTGGTGATAGGGATAAAGGATGTCCGTGTCGACGCCCACGACCATGGTCGGTACCTGCGAAGAACCCAGTGCGCGGTTCAGGCCGCCGCGGCCACGGCCGATGTCGTGGCGGTTGAGGGCCTCGGTAAGTGTGACATAGGAGCCGGCATCAAAATGATCCGCCAGCTTCGAGCCCTGATAATCCAGGTAGGAGTTCACGGCGAAGCGCTGGTCGTGCCGGCGATAGGGCCCGAGGGGTTCTTCGTCGGTTTGGGCCTGAACACCAAAGCGTTCATCGATTTCCTGCTCGCCGCGATACGTCAGGTGCGCGATGCGCCGCGCCGCCGCGAGTCCTTCGCGAGGGCGCTGGGAGGAGGAATAATAGTCGCCGCCGTGCCAGAAGGGATCGCGCTCAATCGCGGAAATCTGCGCCGACTGGATACCAATCTGCCACGCGGAGGCGCGCGCGGAGACGGCGATAACGCACGCAGCGTCGACCGCCTCCGGGTACATCAATGTCCATTCCAAGGCGCGCGCGCCACCCATAGAACCGCCGATAATCGCATGTACGCGCGTTATTCCGAGTTCTTCCAGCGCCTTTTTCTCCGCGGCCACCAAATCGCGAATGGATAACGCCGGAAAACGCGATCCCCAACTGCGGCCATCTGCATGCGGGGAGGAGGGGCCGGTGGAGCCATTACAGCCACCGAGTGCGTTCATGGCGATAACGCACCACTTCGTCGTATCCAGCGCCTTGCCTGGGCCAATGAGATCGCACCACCACTCGGCTACATCGGCGTTGCCGGTCAGCGCGTGTTCCACCAGGATGACGTTATTTCCGCCATGCGGATCGCCGAGGAAATGGCCGAAGCGGTGGTAGGCGATGTGGGCATCGGAAAGCGTGGCGCCTGCTTCGGTGCGAAAATCGCCGATACTTATACAGCTCATGCCAGTGCGTTAAATCCCAGTTCGAGGTCAGCAATGATGTCGTCGATATCTTCAATGCCCACGGACAAACGGATGGTGGACTGCGCAATACCCGCCGCGGCCAGGGCGGCATCATCGGACTGCGAGTGCGTGGTGGTCGCCGGGTGAACCGCCAGCGTGCGGGTATCGCCGATATTGGCGAGGTTGGAGTGGAGTTTTAGGGCATCGATAAACGCCCATGCTTCCTCGCGCCCGCCGTCAATATCGAAGGACAGCACGGAGCCGGTGTAGGAATAGCCCAGCTTCTCCTTGACCTTCTTATACGGCGAGGAATCCAGGCCGGCGTAGTTGACCTTCGTCACCTTGGCGTGGCCTTCCAGGTACTCGGCCACGGCCTGGGCGTTGGCATTGTGCTTGTCGATGCGCAGCCCTACCGTCTCAATGCCATTGAGCGTCAGCCATGCATTGAACGGGGAAATGGCGGCGCCGGTATCGCGCAGCAGGCCGGCGCGGGCCTTGAGCGCGAAGGCGGGGGCGCCGAGGTCGGCGTATTTTAGGCCGTGGTAGGCCTCGTCCGGGGTGACGAAGTAGGGGAATACTGGCTTGCCGTCGCGCTCGACGGTCCAGTCGAAGGAGCCGCCGTCGATAATCGCGCCGCCCACGGCAGAACCATTGCCGGTGTAGAACTTCGTGGTCGAGACCACGACGATGTCCGCGCCCAAGTCGAGCGGGCGGGCCAGCGCCGCGGTGGCGATGGTGTTATCCACGATGAGCGGGACCTGGTTAGTGTGGGCGACCTCGGCGATGGCTGGGATATCGAGGACATCGGCTACCGGGTTGCCAAAGGTCTCGCCGTAAAAGGCCTTGGTATTGGGCTGCACGGCGTCCTGCCAGGATTGGGGATCATCCGGGTTTTCCACGAGGGTGACGTCGATGCCAAGCCGCTTGAGTGTGACGGTAAAAAGCGTGGAGGTGCCGCCGTAGAGGCGTGGGGAGGTAACGATGTGATCGCCTGCCGAGGCGAGGTTGAAAATGGCCGCAGTCTCTGCTGCCTGGCCGGAGGCAAAGGCCACGGCGGCCACGCCGCCTTCAAGGGAGGCCAGGCGCTCTTCCAGCGCATCCTGCGTTGGGTTGGTCAAGCGGGTGTAGATGGGGCCTGCATCGGAGAGGTTGAAGCGGTTGGCCGCGTGCTCGGCGTCATTAAAGACGTACGAGGTGGTTTGGTAAATCGGCACGTTGCGGGAGTTGTGCGCGCCGTCGAGGTTTTGGCCTGCGTGAACGGAGCGGGTAGCGAAGGACCAGTCTGCGTTGGAGTTATCGTATTTCGTCGTCATGCCACGCAAGACTAGACCAAGCGGTATGTAACGTACAGCACCCCGCCGCGAAACCGCAGGATAGTCAGAGAATAAAAATAGACTAAGCGGTAAATTTTTCGCCTGGATTTAGCCGCTTATAGCCCTGTACTCCGGCTTTGGTGAGCATGGTGTCGAAGGCGGTGCGGCCGACATCGGAAAGCACGGCGTCATGGATGGGAACCGTGACCGCGGCGCCGACGCGCTGGGCATAATCGGCGGCCTCCGCAGCCTTTACCCAGGGCCCAGCGATGGGCAGGAGCAGCACGTTGGCCGGGTGATCGATGTACTGATCGCCCGGGTGGAGTAGGCCGCCCAAGTAGTAGCCCACGTTGGCTGGGCGCGGGATATTCGGGTGGATCGGCGCGTGTTGGCCGCCGAGTACCTCGATGTTGAGGCCTGCGACGGTGATGGTCTCGCCCGGTGAGACCGCGGTACCGCGCCCTAGTTGTTCGCAGGCTTCGGCAGGTGCCCAGAGTGGGGCATCGGGAAGCCGGTCCGAGTCTAGGTGATCTGCATGCGCATGGGTAATGAGCACCGCATCGGCGTCGGGGATGGTGGGCGTCATGGTTCCGGGATCGATGAGGATACGCCCGCCCGGCGCCGCAACGGCGACGCAGGCGTGGCCAAGCAAGCTAAATTCCATGCGCCCCAGCCTAGCTACTGCGGGTCTTTCTCGTCCTTGCGGCGAAATAGGTACCAGATTCCGAGGATCGCGCCGAAGAGCAGGATTGCCGAGGCGATAAAGACCATGGCGACCACCATCGTGCGGTGTGGATCATTTAAGAAAATCATGCAAACGATGGCGGCGAGGAAGATCGCGGCGAATAACGTGATGAGCCAATTGCGCTTGGTGTGCTCTGCGAATGTCATGCATTAATTGTTACGGAAAAACCGGGGGTAAACAAGCTGGGTGGGCATTCTGGGGGCGGAACCCGGCTATATGGTGCGCCGACTTTCCCAATATTGCCCGTGTGCGGGCTGGCCGATGCGGGCGAATGGGGGTAAGGGCGTTTCGTTCGACTATTTAACACCGCTTTATCCGTTCATAATGATGTATGTCGAACTCTCTACAACTGTGAAAAGGACACTTTATGGCCACCACCACGACTGGGGTTGAGGACCGGAAGAAACCGGTCCTCAAGGTGAGCAACGTGTGGGTGCAGGGCATCGCCCTCGTCATGATCTTTGGCTTTTTGGTCATGGGATTTTTGGCGTACCGCACCTATGACGCATCCATGCCGTTGCCGGAAAAGATTGTCTCCGAATCCACGGGCGAAACGGTCTTAACCAAGGAAGAGATCACTAACGGCCAGGCGTTGTACCAGGCCCGCGGCCTGCAGCAATACGGCTCCGTGCTGGGCCACGGCGCCTACCTAGGACCGGACTATACGGCGGAGTACCTGCGCCACGCCCTCGATCATGCCCGCGAGGAAAACGACGCGAACGGTATGCCCGATTTCGTTGATTCTTCCGCCACTCCCGAAGAGGCCGTGGTAGAAGAATTCCGCACCAACCGCTACGACGAAGAAACGGGCGTGCTGGAGTGGACCGATAACCAGATTTCGGCATTCGAGGCCAATAAGGATTACTACGCCCAGTACTTTGGCCCCGATTCCCACAACAGTGGGTTGCCGTCGGACTTTATTACCGATGAGCAAGACATCAATAACCTTGTTGGCTTCTTCGGTTGGACCGCGTGGGCTTCGGCGGCAGAGCGCCCAGGCCACGACTATTCCTATACCAATAACTGGCCGGCAGAATCACGCGTGGACAACGGTCCGACCGCGGACCTCGTGGTGTGGTCGGTGCTCTCGCTCATCGCGCTCATCGGCGGTACCGGCCTGATCTTTGCGATTTACGGCCGGTGGTCCAAGTCCATTGGTTGGCATGCGGAAGAAGCGCCGAACCTGGACTTTAAGCAGCCGGGCGAGGTTGGGCTGACCAAGTCGCAGAAGGTAGTGGCCTGGTTCGTCCTGGTCATTGCGTTGCTGTTCTTAATCCAGGCTCTGCTGGGTGCGGCCAGCCAGCACTACCGCACGGAGCTGACCGGATTCTTTGGCATACCGCTGCAAGAAATCCTCCCCTATAACGTCTCGCGCACCTGGCACGTGCAGCTTTCCCTCCTGTGGACCGCCGGCGGGCTCTTGGCAGCCGGCATCTTCCTGGCTTCGTTCGTGGGTAAGAAGGAACCGAAGAAGCAGCATTGGCTCGTATGGTTCCTGCTCGGCGCCATCGCGGTCGTGGTCTTTGGCTCCATGGCCTTTGAATGGCTGTCTACCATGGGCTACATCGAAGAGGGCACGCTATTTTCCCAGCAATGGGAATACCTGGACCTGCCGCGCTTCTTCCAGTTGTTGCTGACCATCGGCATGTTCGTGTGGATTGGCATCATCTACCGCCAGCTGCGCGGCCGCCTGAAAAATGAGCACAAGTCCAATATGCCGTGGCTCTTCTTCTACGCCGGCCTTGCCATCCCAGCGTTCTACGCGGTGGGCAACCTGGCGGGATCGGAAACCCACATCTCCGTCGCTGAGTTCTGGCGCTTCTGGGTGGTCCACCTTTGGGTGGAGGACTTCCTCGAGCTATTTACCACCGTCATGGTGGCCTACGTCTTCGTCTTGCTCGGCGTGGTCCGCGAAAAGATTGCCCTGGGCATCATCTTCTTGGACGTCATCCTCTATTCCACCGGTGGCGTGCTGGGCACGATGCACCACCTGTACTTCTCGGGCACCCCGGTCGAGCACATGGCCCTGGGCGCATTCTTCTCGGCCGCCGAGGTCGTGCCGCTGACCTTGTTGACCGTTGAAGCATGGACCTTCATGCAGCTGGGGTCCCGCCAGCGCGCCTCGGGCGAGCGCCCCTTCCCGCACCGCTGGGCAGTGATGTTCCTGGTTTCCGTCGGTTTCTGGAACTTCTTAGGCGCGGGCATCTTCGGCTTCCTCGTCAACCTGCCTATCGTTTCCTACTACGAAATCGGCACGGCGCTTACCGCAAACCACGCCCACGGCGCGATGATGGGCGTCTACGGTTTCCTGGCCGTGGGCCTGTCGGTCTTTGCGCTGCGCTACCTCATCCCTAAGGACAAGTGGTCCGATAAGGCCATGGGCTGGGCTTTCTGGCTGCAAAACCTGGGCTTGTTATGGATGGTGGTCATTTCGCTCCTGCCGCTGGGCATCATGCAGCTCTACGAATCCGTCGGATCGGGCTACGTGGAAGCGCGGTCGCTGGGGTATATCACCCAGCCTGGCAACTTCATCATGGAATGGCTGCGCCTGCCTGGCGATGTCATGTTCCTCCTCGGCGTCCTGCCCTTCCTCTGGATGGCGCTGCGCGGCGTGCTCTACAAGAAGGACATCCCAACGGTGGAGGAGCACCCAACCAACCCGCTGTTTAGCATCATCACCCCAGATGAGGACGATCATGCGGGCGAGGTCCCCGTGGGATCCTCGGTGGGACTGGTCTCGGGCGGCAAGGGGCGCGTCGACAAGCGCAGCTCCACGGGCCGGCGCTATGGGTACATCGATGAGCGCGGTGCCTTCGTGGAGGAGGAAGATCCCGATGCCGAGCGCGGCGATTCCGCCACCGCGCCGCGCCAGGAATTTGATTCGCGCACCAAGTGGGGCGGTACCTACCGCTCGGATAAGAAGGACGACTAATGCCGGGTGCATTTACCGTACTATCCGCGTGCTACGGGCTCTTCTTGCTCGTGGTGGCCTGGGTATTCGACCTGCTAGCGCAACAAACCGCCAACCGCACCATGTCCAACCAATCCGGCACGTTCCGGTACATGGAAGACCACGATGCTTGGCGATGCCCCGAAGATCACTGGCTCTGGCCCTCCAGCTTCGACCCGGAAAACCGCGTCATGCGCTACCGTGCGAACCCGACCGTGTGCAATACCTGCCCAGTCAAGCAGCAGTGCACGGTCTCGCACCACGGCCGGGAGGTCACGCGCCAGTTGGATCCGTGGCCGCACTCGGATTCGGGGCGCTTCCACCGCGGCATCGCGCTGGCGGTGGCGGCGATGGGCTACCTGCTGCCTCTGGCCTCGCTGATTAGCTACCATTCGCCCGCTGAAGTGGCGTTGACGCTGGCCACGGTGCTTATCATCACCGGGTTTGGCGTGTACCCGCTGGCCCGCCACCTGTGGAATACGCCCTCGAACGCGCCGCAGCTGGTGGTGCCGGAGATGGATAATCGCGAGGCGGAATTGGCGGCGCAGGTCGATCGTTATGGTTCGAAGTACGGAAAATCCACGCGCTACCGCTCGGTGCGTCAAGAACTGGAAGGGGAAATCTAAGTGTCCGCTCCCGTATTCTGGCCGATCGTCATCGGCATCATCCTCGCTCTCATCGGAGTGTTTTTGTTCTACTCGCTCAAGGTGATTAAGCAGTATGAGCGGGGCGTGACCTTCCGCTTTGGTCACCTGCGGCCGATGTTGGAGCCGGGGCTGCATTTCTTGCTGCCGGGCATCGATAAGCTGGAGCGCGTGGATTTGCGCGTGGTCACGCTGACGATTCCGCCGCAGGAAATCATCACCAAGGACAACGTATCCGTGCGCGTGAATGCGGTGGTCATGTTCGAGGTCACCGATTCGAGCAAGGCGGTCCTCGAGGTAGAAAACTACGCCGTGGCCACCTCGCAGATTGCGCAGACCACCCTGCGTTCGCTCTTGGGACGGGCGAGCCTCGATGACCTATTGGCCCACCGCGAGGAGCTCAACGAGGACCTGGCGGCGATCATCAACGGCCAAACCGAACGGTGGGGAGTGCTCACCCGCATTGTGGAAATTAAGGACGTGGAAATCCCAGAGATGATGCAGCGCGCCCTAGCGCGCGAGGCGGAGGCGGAGCGCGAGCGCCGCGCCAAGGTCATTTCGGCCCACGGTGAGCTGCAGTCCTCCCGCGAGCTGCGCGAGGCAGCCGAGGAGCTGGGCAAGGCCCCGGCGGCGCTGCAGCTGCGCTACCTACAAACGGTCTTAGAACTCGGCGCGGACCAAAATTCCACCATCGTCTTCCCGCTGCCCATAGACATCATGGGCGGGTTCATGGAAAACCTGGGCACCTTTAATAAGGGCTTCAAGGAATTCAGCGAGAACTTTTCGCACGCGGTGAATACGGAAAAGCCTGCGGACTAGGCATTTAAGAATGCGGCCCCTGCCCAGTGGAGGGGCCGTTTTTCTGTGCCTCCAGAAGGTACGCGATGTCCTGCGAATTTTGCTTAATATCGTTGGAATTGCGCGCAACCTGCACGATTAAATAAATGACACCGGCTATAAGTCCGATGTAGATAGCTAGCGGGATGAGTATGAGCAGAAGTTCGAGCGGGCCAAGCGCCATTCCTACGTCTTTCTGTGCGAGGGCATTTAAATTCAGGTTAACATTCGCGTAGGGCTGCGGCGACTGCGCTCAGGCTGCGGCGCAGGTCGTCATCGCTTAAGTGGCCAAACCCTAAAACGACGCCGTCTTCGGCGTCTACGCCGCCCCAGTATTCGCGCAGCGGGGTCAGCTTAATGCCGCGGGCGGCGGCGCGCGGGACGATGGCCGGATCGCACAGTAAAACCGCATGTAGACCGCCATTGATGGGTAGCAGGCGCGCGCCGGGGAGAGCGCCCAGGGCATCGGCCACGAGGTCGCGGCGGCGCTTATAGGTCCGGCGCATGCGGCCGGTGTGGCGCCGCAGCGCCCCGCTGGCCAGATAATGGGCGAGCGCGGCCTGCGGAATGGTGCCGACCGGCTGGCCAAAGATTTCGCGCTGCTTGTCGATGCCCCCGCGCAGCCCATCCGGGACCACCACATAGCCGCAGGCGATGGACGGCGAAATGACGGTGGAAAACGTACCGAGCAACACGGTGCGCTCTGGGGCGAGCGCGGCGAGCGCGGGCAGCGGCTGGCCCACATAGCGCAGCTCGGAGTCGAAGTCATCCTCGATGAGTAAAGCGCCGTGCTGGCGGGCCCAGGCGACGAGTTCGGCGCGGCGTTCGGCCGGCAGCGAGGCGCCATACGGGTACTGGTGGCTCGGGGTGACAATCAGCGCGTCGAGGTCGGTATCGGGCACGGTAACGCCATCGGCATCGGTGGGCACATTCACCAGCTCATGGCCAAGCGCCTGCGGAATGCGGCGCAGGCTGGGGTAACCGGGCGATTCGACGCCGACGCGCAGCGCGGTACCGAGCGTGCGCAGTACTAAAGCGAGGCCATCGCGGGCACCGGCGGTAACGACGATGCGCCGCGGATCCACCCGGAGCCCGCGCATGTGCCGCAGGTGGTTGGCTATGTGGTGGGGGAGTGGAGGGGCATCGGAAAGCGGCTGGGCGGCGGCATCGCGCCAGGCTGCGCGCCATTCGGGGGTGATGATGCCGGCGGTATCGGGCAGGCCGGGGGTCAGTTCCAGCAGGTCGGGTGCGGGAGCGGGCTGCGGCGCGGGCTCGGGGCGCGGCGGTGGGCTGTGGGGCAGGCGGGGATTGATGACGGTGCCGGAGCCGACCTCCGCGCTGAGGTAGCCCTCGGCGGTGAGCTGCTCATATGCGGTAACGACGCTGCCGCGGGAGACGCCGAGCTGGGTGGCCAGCGCGCGGGTGGAGGGGACGGGTTCGCCGGGCAGCAGGGCGCCGGAGGTGACATCGGCGCGCACGGCGGCGGCGATTTGCACCGGCAGGGCGCGCGTATCGGCGGGGTCGAGGCGCAGGGGCATAAACACAGTATAAGTGGTACAACCCAACACGCAGGAAATGGTTCTTTACTTGTACCACTTGGGCAGGGCAGTATAGAGCGCATGACCGAAAACATTGCGACCACGCGCGTGAAACGTGGACTAGCTGACATGCTCAAGGGCGGCGTCATCATGGACGTCGTGACCCCAGAACAGGCGCGCATCGCCGAGGATGCGGGCGCCAGCGCCGTCATGGCACTTGAGCGCGTGCCCGCCGATATCCGCGCCCAGGGCGGCGTGGCCCGCATGTCCGATCCGGAGCTTATCGAGGGCATCGTCGACGCCGTATCCATCCCCGTGATGGCGAAGGCGCGCATTGGCCACTTCGTCGAGGCGCAGATTCTGGGCGAGCTCGGCGTGGATTTCATCGATGAGTCCGAGGTGCTCAGCCCTGCCGATTACGTCAACCACATCAATAAGTGGGACTTCGACGTGCCGTTCGTGTGCGGCGCGACCAACCTGGGCGAGGCCCTGCGCCGCATCACCGAGGGCGCGGCCATGATTCGCTCCAAGGGCGAGGCCGGCACCGGCGATGTCTCCGAGGCCGTCAAGCACCTGCGCACGATTCGCGCGGAAATCGCCCGCCTGCAGCACCTCGGACTCATCGATGAAATCCACGCCGAGCTCGCCCAGAATCTGCGCCTCGACGAAG
>NZ_JBEHFV010000029.1:0-26831 GCF_040225855.1 Corynebacterium sp. KPL2850 | reverse complement strand
AAACCCCTACCCCCACCAACACAAAATGTCGTTTAACTCGACACGCCGAAAAACAACACGTTTTGTCGTTTAACCCGAGGAGTTCCTGATTACAGGGGATATGCCGGATCTCGCCGGGAGGGCCCGCTCGGAGGGAATGGTGGTGGAGATATAAAAACTCCCGAGCGCGAGGCTCGGGAGTTTGGGGTGGCTGACGGGACTCGAACCCGCGACAACCAGGATCACAACCTGGTGCTCTACCAGCTGAACTACAGCCACCATCGTTGCGCGAAAGCAACGAGATATAGGTTAACTCACGCCGCGCAAATTACAAAAACGCCTGGTAATCGGCGGTTGTTTCGGCCTTGAGTTCCTCGGCTTCGGCGGAGGTTGGGCCTTCGTCGGTGCGAAAGACGCTGCGACGATAAAAATCCAGCTCGCGGATGGACTCGATGATGTCCTGCAGCGCGCGGTGGGCCATGCCCTTATCAGGCTGATTGTAGTAGGCCCGCGGGTGCCAGCGCCGAGCGAGCTCCTTAATGGTGGAGACGTCGATCATTCGGTAGTGCAGCGCCTCGTCCAGCCGAGGCATATAGGTGCGGATGAAGGTGCGGTCGGTGGCGATGGAATTGCCGGCCAGGGGAGCCGGGTGCTCGCAGTGCTCGGTGATAAGCGCTAGCACCGCGTCCTCGGCCTCGTGGATGGTCGTGGTGGACTGGCGGATTTCCTTATCGAGGCCGGAGTTCGCGTGCATCTCAGTGACGAAGGAATCCATCTGAGATAGTTCCTCTTCGGTGGCGTGGACGACAAGATCGATGCCCTTGCCAAGGACGTTGAGGTTGCCGTCCGTGATGACGGCGGCCACCTCGACAATGACGTGGCGTTCTGGGTCGAGGCCGGTCATTTCTAGGTCGATCCACACGAGGCGATCATATTTTGCGGCGATTTCGGGAGAAGACATGCGTTCCATTCTAACCCCGGCCGGCGGGGCACTCCGCGCGCCCCGATCCGCAGCCCACAAAGCGAAAAGAAAAATTTACCTATCGTTTTACCGACACGGAGAAGTGATTTACGGCATACTTTCTATATCGTGCTTCACAAGGGAGGTGCGAATGACTAAGGAGTTTCTCGATGGCAAACTTTCTCGATGCCCTCAATTCCATAATTTGGTCGCCCGCCCTCGTGTTCTTGTGCTTGGGTGCGGGTGTTTATTTCACCGTGGTAACGCGGGGCCTGCAGGTCCGGTGCCTTCCGGATATGCTGCGACAAATTTCCAAAGGCGAAAAATCCGATGACGGTGTTTCTTCCTTCCAATCGCTGATGGTCTCGCTATCCGGCCGCGTGGGCGTGGGTAATATCGCCGGCGTGTCCACGGCCATTGCTTTCGGTGGCCCTGGTGCAGTGTTCTGGATGTGGGCGGTGGCCCTCTTGGGTTCGTCTACCTCCTTTATCGAGTGCACCCTGGCGCAGATTTATAAAGAAAAGGACCAGGACACCGGCGAGTACCGCGGTGGCCCAGCCTATTACATCGAAAAGGCGTATAAGCACACCAAGGCCGCGCCATTCATGATGGTCTACGGCATCCTCTTTGCCATCGCCATGATTCTGGCGACCAGCTACTTCCTGCCCGGCATCCAGGCTAACGCCGTTGCCGCTGCGGCCGATACCGCCTGGGGCGTTAACTCCACCTGGGCCGCGGTTGTCCTGGCTGGCATTTTGGCCATCATCATTATCGGTGGTGTCAAGCGCATCGCTAACTTCGTCACCCTAGTCGTGCCGTTTATGGCCGTCATCTACATCGGCATATCCATCGTCGTGATGCTCATCAACTACTCGCAGATTCCAGAGGTCTTTGGCCTTATCTTTAAGTCTGCGTTCAACCTCGAGGCCGGGTTCTCCGGCATGCTGGGCGTGGCCATCATGTGGGGCGTTAAGCGCGGTATTTACTCCAACGAGGCCGGTCAGGGTACCGGCCCGCAGTCCGCTGCCGCCGCTGAGGTCTCCCACCCGGCCAAGCAGGGTTTCGTGCAGTCCTTCGCCGTGTACATCGACACCCTCTTCGTCTGCTCCGCTACGGCGTTCATGATCATTTCCACGGATATGTACACCGTCTTCCGCGGCGAATCCGAGGATGGCGAGGTTGTCTACCAAGGCTCGCTTCCCGATGGCGTCGCGGTCGGCCCCGGCTTCGTCCAATCTGGCCTCGATAGCGTCTTTGCCGGCTGGGGCCCGACGTTTATCGCCGTGTCTATTGCTTTCTTCGCCTTTACCACCGTGTTGGCGTATTACTACATGTCCGAGGTCAACCTGACCTACTTCAACCGTTGGGTTAAATCCCGCCCGATCCGTCGCGGCCTGGTGTGGGCGCTGCGCATCCTCATTATCGTTTCGGTCATCGTGGGCGCGACCACGACTCCGGGTTCGGCCTGGGCGCTGGGCGATATCGGCGTCGGCACCACAGCATGGCTAAATATCATCGCCATCCTCTTCCTGCAGGTACCGGCGCTTAAGGTCCTGAAGGACTACGAGAAGCAAAAGAAGGCTGGCAAGGATCCGGAATTCGACCCAGAGGCGGTGGGCATCAAGAATGCGGACTTCTGGGTGGACCGCAAAAATGCTCGCGCGGCGGCACAAGTGGCCGGTAGCCAAGCAGCCGGTAAGAACGCTGAAAGCTAACCCATCTGGGAATAAAAACGCCCGATAAGCGGTGCGATGATCGGGGTGGGCAGTACCTTGCTGACCACGTTCATCGCCTTTGATAAGGGGCCAGGGACCACGCGTCGCTGGCCCTTTTGCATGGCTGCGATGGTCTCTTTGGAGCAGGACTCATAGGTGGTCCACAGCGCATCGGGCACGACCTTATCCACGATGGTCTGGTCTTCCTCGGCGATAGTGGCCTCGCGCACCGGGCCAGGAGCAAGCAATGTGCAGCTGACCCCAGAGCCCTTGAGCTCATAGTGCAGCGCCTCCGTAAACGCATTCACCCCGGCCTTGGTAAAGACGTAGGTCGCGTTATTGGGGATGGGGATATTGCCGGCCGTCGAGCCCACATTGCAGATAGCGCCAGTGCGTCGCGGGAGCATGTGCTTTAATGCGGCGCGGGTCAGGCGGTGCACGGCGGTGCCGTTCAGGGCGAATTGAGAGGACTCGTAGCCCCAGTCTTGGTCCATGAAGGGGCCGAAGCTGGCGATGCCGGCGGAATTGACCAAGATGGCGATCTCCTTGGAGGAGATAGCGTCAATGACCGCCTCGACCCCCTCATCGGTGGCCAAATCCGCGGGCAAGGCAATGGCCTCGATGTGGTGGCGGCGCTCCAGTTCTGCAGCGATGCCTTCCAGGATTTCGCCGCGCCGGGCAACGAGGATGACGTTATAGCCCATCGCTGCGAAATCGTGGGCCATCGCCTTGCCGATGCCCTGACTAGCGCCCGTAACCAGGGCGTAGGAGGTACGAGATGGTGCCGGAAGTGACATTGTCGAGCCTTTCGAAGGAGCCAGGTACTAAAGACCCTAGCGTAGACAAAAAGCCGGCACGCTGCGAAAAAGTCTCGAGGCATCGTAGCTTTAAGGAACGATGTCTCGAGACTTCAGACGGTGCCCCCAGCAGGACTCGAACCCGCGACACATGGGGTAGAAACCCACTGCTCTAATCCGCTGAGCTATGGGGGCTGGACAGCACACTCATATTAGCCCACGGCCACGGTGATTTCTAAGCCAGGGGGCGGGCGGAATTGTGCGTGCGCAGAATTTCGACCAATTCTTGAGCGGCCGGGGTTAGTTCGCGGTCGGAGCGATACGCCACGATGGCATGGAAGCGCGGAAGGTCCTCTTTGACCGTTAGTTTGGCGATGCCCTGCGGATGCAGCGCGGGGGCGCATCGCGGCATGAAGCTGATGCCAAAGCCGCTGGAAATCATCGGGATGGCAGCGTGCAGCGATGCCACGTCTTGAATGTGATCCGGCTTGTAGGAGGGGTGGTTCTCCCACAGTTCATCGTAAAGCTCCGCCATGCCGGGAAGCTCGCGGCAGTGGGGAGGAACCAGCCAGGTTTCCTCGCGCATGTCCTGCAAGGAGACAGGGGAGGGAAGGTCTGCCATGCTCTCTGGCACTGCGAGGGTGTAGTCGAATTCGGCGACGTCGTGGATCGTGAGCTCGGGGGAGTAGCGGCGAATGAAGGCTTTGGGGTCGGACGTCGGCAAGAGCGCGAGGTCCACCTGGCCCTCCAACAGTCGCTTGATGGCGGTGGCGGCGGTGGAATCATCCAGGCTAATGCGCGCCGAGGGGTGGATCTCGGTGAGTTCGGAGAGGATGGAAGGGGTAAATTCCCAGTTCAAAATGGGGCACGACGTCAGGGAAACGGTATTGGCGTTATCGCCGGTGATTTCGCTGATGTGGCGCTGGGCATCGGCAAGCAGGGCATCGACCTTGAGGGCGGTGTCATAGACATAATCACCCGCCTCCGTGGTGGTTACGCCCGAACGCCCCCGGGACAGCAACTGGGTATTGAGCTCCTTTTCTAATTTGCGGATGGAAAGGCTCAGGGAGGGCTGTGTCATTTCGAGGGCTGCGGCGGCATGGGTGAAGGACCCATTGTCTACAACGGCACGGAAATAAAGAAGTTGACGGGTGTCCATAGGTTCTATCATGGCACATCTAGGGAGAAAATATGCGTTCGCTTTGCATTAGGGTGGCCCTATAGAATGCGAGCTATGGTCAATAAGCTGGTCAAAGGCACGCAGTCTGGAACGCAAAAACCCCGTCCTTCCTGGGGGATTTTTATCGCAGCGATGCTTTTTGCTGGGTTGCTTGCCGGATTCATTTCCTTGTTCTTATTGGCGGATTCCTTGGCTGCCTTGGGTATTCCGGACCCCGGGCGGGTTACTACTTTTGGCCTGCCACTGTTCCGTGGGCTGGCGTGGCTATTGATGGCGCTGTCCGTAGGCTCCTTTTTGGCTTCGTCGTTTCTCATCGCGCCGCGCGGGGATAATGATTCCCTCATCGGGGCACCATTATCGGTCGACGGCCATATCGCCGCCCGCACCGGTACGTGGTCGGCCTTCGGCGTTGCGGCAGTGGGGCTGGTAGAAATCCCGATGATCATGTCGGACCTGACCGGCACGCCGTTTTTTAAGGTCTTTAACCTGACCATTCTGAAAATGGCCTTTACGGAAATTTCTTCCACTATCGTGTGGGGGATTGCGGTGCTCATCGCCCTTACCGTGGGAATTATTGGCAGCCTTAGCCGCACCTGGGCCATGCAGCCGGTCCTGCTTTTGCTGTCGATCCTGCAAGTAGTCCCCATCGGCCTTGAGGGCCACTCAGCGACCGGCGGCGATCACGATTACGGCACGAACTCGCTGCTGTGGCACCTGGTATTTGTGATGCTGTGGGTAGGTGGCTTGATGGCGCTTATCGCGCACGGGCGGCGCTTGGGCCCGAACCTCGCCTTTGCGGTCAAGCGCTATTCCACCATCGCGTTCATGGCCATCGTCGTGCTGGCGGTATCCGGCCTCATCAACACGCTCATCCGGATGGACATTTCGGACCTGCCGCAATCGCCCTACGGCATCATTTTGATCACCAAGTTCGTGCTCACCATCCTGCTGGGCATTATGGGGCTTATCCACCGTGAGCTCACTATTCCGCAGTTAGATAAAAACCCGCGGCTCTTTATCCGTATCGCCATCGTGGAGCTCGCGGTCATGGCGGGCACGATTGGCGTAGCCATCACCCTGGGGCGCACCGTGCCACCGCCACCGCGTGACCCAAATTTGAGCTCCATGCAGATCCTTATGGGTTATAACCTGCATGAGGCGCCCACGGTATTCAATATCTGGACGATGTTCCGCTTTGACATCATGTTTGGCACGATCGGCCTGCTCTTGGCCGCGGCATATGGCTACTTGGTCTACCGCGTGCACAAGCGCGGGTTGAGCTGGGACAAGGGGCGCACCGCGTGGTTTATGGTCGGCTCCTTAGGGCTGACGCTCGTCATGTCCACGGGCCTCGGCCTGTACATGCCGGCCATGTATTCCATCCACATGCTGGTGCACATGATTTTGTCCATGACCATCCCGCTGCTCATGGTGCTAGGCGCGCCCGTCACCTTGGTTATGGAGGCCTATGAGCCGGGCCCGAAAGGCCAGCCCAGCCCGCACGATTATGCCTTGGCGCTGACCCAATCCACGTTCGTGCGGATCATTACCAATCCTTTCGTGAATTTGGCGCAATACCTCTTTTTCCTCTACGTGCTCTATCTTTTCCCGAGCCTGTACGAATTCGCCATTTCGGAGCACGCCGGCCACCTCATCATGAACTACGTGTTCCTCATTTCCGGGTACTTCTATTTCTGGGAGGTCATTGGCCCAGATCCCCTGCCCAAGCGCCATTCCACGCCCTTCCGGCTTGGCATGCTTTTCTTGTCGATGCCCTTCCACCTCTTCGCCGGCGTGTACCTGATGCAGCTGCAAACGGTGCTTGGCCTCGACTTCTATCAATACCTCGAGCTGCCGTGGGAACATGACCTGCTGCAGGATCAGCGCGTTGGCGGGGGCATCGCCTGGGGCTTTGGCCAATTCCCCTTGGTCATTGTCTTTGGCAAGCTCTTCTTGGATTGGCTTCGCGATGACCGCGCGACCGCGCGGCGCCACGACGTGCAGGCGGAGGCGGACGATGACGCTGAGCTCGCCCGCTATAACGCGATGCTGGAGGATATGAGCCACGGCGATGAAAGCGGGTTCCGCGGGCACTAAATAGTCGCCCACTTGTGGATAACCCACCCGAAGGTGACCATCTTGGCCCCACTTTGTTGAAGGGGACAACGAGTTATCCACAGTGCCGGTGGTTACAGCATGGTGTGGGTTGCGCTGCGGCAGCAGGATGTGAAGGCGAGCGAGGGACATACCACTCGCGAACTCACAACCCAGTAAAGGAATCTCAGCACCATGTCTCAATACCCAGTGATGCTCACCGGCCGCCTTACCCAAGACCCGATCTTGACCAAGACCTCGACCGGCGCATATAAAACCAAACTGCGCATCGCATCCTCACGGCGCGTTCCTGACCGCCCCGCCGATACCGGCACCGACGCGGAAAACCAGCGCGGCCAGCAGCAATGGCGCGATGTAGACCACCTCTTTATTGACGTGGAAATGTGGAACCAATTTGCCATCAACGTCAAGAAATCCTTGGCCAAGGGCATGCCGCTGCTCGTCTGCGGTTCGATTGTCTCCGATCAGTGGCGCGATGATGAGGGCAAGGATCATTACCGCACCTTTATCAAGGCACAGTATGTGGGCCTAGATCTGAACCGCCACGTCATCGGCGCAAAACGCTTGGCACCGCAGTATAACCAGGAAAACATCGCCATCCCGGAGCTTGGCGATAATGAGGTAGAGCCAGACGTGGATAACTCCGCGCCGGGAGATACCGCCGCCGATACCGCTGCAGACCGCATCCAAGCGGGAAATAGCGTGGCATCCCAAGACAGCGAGGAAGTAGCAACGCAAGAGGGGGAAACCGCCGAAACCGTGCATGCATAGGGCCAGCCATCCGCCTCGGGTTAGCCCAGCCCGAGGCACCTAGGCACGCATTCTGATGTAGTGTTTGTGTAGATAAATACGTCTCCCAAATTTTGCAAAGGGGTAAAAGTGGGCGAATTCATCTACACGATGAAAAACGTGCGCAAGGCAATTGGCGATAAGGTCATCCTTGATGATGTCACGATGGCGTTCTACCCGGGCGCCAAGATTGGTGTGGTCGGCCCCAATGGTGCCGGTAAGTCCTCCATTCTGAAGATCATGGCCGGCTTGGATCAGCCTTCTAATGGTGAGGCATTCCTCGACCCGGGCGCTACCGTGGGCATCCTGCAGCAGGAGCCGCCGCTGAATGAAGAAAAGACCGTGCGCGGCAACGTCGAGGAGGGCCTCGGCGATATCTTTGAAAAGAAGCAGCGCTTTGAGGAAATCGCCGAAGAAATGGCGACCAATTACAGTGATGAGCTCATGGCAGAAATGGGCAAGCTGCAAGAGGACTTGGATGCCGCCGATGCATGGGAGGTTGATTCCAAGATCGAGCAGGCAATGGAGGCATTGCGCTGCCCGCCTTCCGATGCCCCAGTGACCAACCTCTCCGGTGGTGAGCGCCGCCGCGTGGCCCTGGCCAAGCTCCTGTTGACGGAGCCTGACCTGCTGCTTTTGGATGAGCCCACCAACCACCTGGACGCCGAGTCTGTGGAGTGGCTGGAAAAGCACTTGGCTGATTACCCCGGTGCCGTCTTGGCCGTCACCCACGACCGTTACTTCTTGGACCACGTGGCGGGCTGGATCTGCGAGGTGGACCGCGGCAAGCTGTACCCATATGAGGGTAACTACTCCACCTACCTGGATAAGAAGCAAGAGCGCCTCCAGGTTGCTGGCAAGAAGGATGCCAAGCTGCGCAAGCGCTTGAAGGACGAACTGGAATGGGTACGCTCCGGTGCCAAGGCTCGTCAGGCCAAGAACAAAGCGCGTTTGGAGCGCTACGAAGAGATGGCTGCAGAAGCGGAGAAGTACAAGAAGCTGGACTTCGAGGAAATCCAGATTCCTACGCCGCCGCGCTTGGGCAACAAGGTGGTCGAGGCGAAGAACCTGGTCAAGGGTTTCGACGATCGCACTCTGATCAAGGATTTGTCCTTCACCCTGCCGCGCAACGGCATCGTGGGTGTTATCGGCCCGAACGGTGTGGGTAAGACCACGCTGTTTAAGACCATCGTCGGTTTGGAAGAGCCGGATGATGGCTCCGTTGAAGTCGGCGAGACCGTCAAGCTGTCCTACGTGGACCAGAATCGCGAGAATATCGACCCAGAAGCTACCGTGTGGGAAGTTGTCTCCGGTGGCCTGGATTATATTCACGTTGGCCAAAATGAGATGCCATCGCGCGCGTACCTTTCCGCCTTCGGTTTCAAGGGCCCGGATCAGCAAAAACCATCGAAGGTCCTCTCCGGTGGTGAGCGCAACCGCTTGAACTTGGCGCTGACCTTGAAAGAGGGCGGCAACCTTATCCTTCTTGACGAGCCAACCAACGACTTGGACGTCGAAACCCTGGGTTCGCTAGAAAACGCTTTGGAGAAATTCCCTGGCTGCGCCGTTGTTATTTCCCACGACCGCTGGTTCTTGGACCGCACCTGTACCCACATTCTGGCGTGGGAAGGCAACGTTGCCGAGGGGCAATGGTTCTGGTTTGAAGGTAACTTTGGGGACTACGAGAAGAACAAGGTGGAGCGTCTGGGAGAAGACGCCGCCCGTCCTTCTCGCGTAACTCACCGCAAGCTCACCCGATAATCCTGAGGAGAATGATGGCGACCGATAACGCGCATACCCACCAAGTGCCCACCCGCTGGGGCGATTTCGATATGTATGGCCACATGATGAACGCCAACTATATCGAAGTTGCCCAGGAGGCACGCTTGGCCTTTGCCAAGGAGAATATCTATGCCAAGGGCATCGATTTTATGGCCTTGGTGCGCCATCTGGACGTGGACTATATGCGGCCCATTCCTTTTGAGGGCAACGCCCACGTCATCGTGGAAACCTCCGTTTCCCAGATCGGTTCGTCATCCTTTACCACGTCCCAGCAGGTCAAGACTGCCGCTGGGGAAGTAGCGGCCACGGTGAACTGTGTGCAGGTAGTCATTGACAAGAAGAAGCACACCCCGCGCCCGCTTACGGATGAGGAAAAGGATATTCTGCAGATGAGCGCCTCCTAAATGGCGCACTAGGCACATAAAGAAAGGTAGGGCCCGTTAGCCATGGTCACCGAGTCGCTTGAAGTTCGCAGCGGAGGACCTGGCTTACGGGCCCTTCTTGCGCGCGCAGTCGGGGTAGACGCGAATGCGTCGGTGCGTCTGCGCCAGCTTGCCGATGACGTCGTCGACGCCTTTGTTACCACCCCCTTCGAGGTTGTCGCCTCCCGGCGGGTGCAAGGGACTGTCTCCCGCGATGGGGCAGTTGTGTCCGCTGGGACGCTGGAGCAACAGCTCGCGGAACACGATGGCACCGGCATTATGGAACTCGGCCCGTCCCGTGATGCGTCGTGGCCGGGCGCATTGCCCCCGGCAACCGGCTTTAGCGTGGTGGACACCCTGCCGGTGACGGTGGTTCGCGAGCTTTCGGATCAAGGCCAGAAGCTGACCCGGGAGTTTTCCGGGCCCATGGGCCCGCCACCCAGCCTGCTTAATCAAACCGTGGTAACGGTTGAAGGCAATGGGCAGACGGTGGAAATCCCGATGCGGATGATCTTCGCCTGCACCAACCTGGGCCTTATTCCGGGGTTTTCTGCCTCCATGGATATTCCGCGGCATCTGCGAGTATCGAGCCTAGGTCGGTGGGTGCGCCTTGATGCGCCGTTTGGCAGCATCTACCGTTCCACGCGGCTATCGGTTCTGTAATTACTCCCCAAATCTGGGATCTCACCGCCTAAAACAGACAGTGAGTAATACCTATAACCCAATAGTCGGGGGTAGTGGGTATTTTCCGAGTGTGTATTTTTGACCCCATACACTGCGGCATCGAGTAAATCGCGATTATTACTGTCACCCCCGTTCGTGAAATACGCACAAACTTATATTCTCCTTCGCATTCTGCGTTAACCTGACAGCGAGAAATAAATTTTCGCCTCTGTAACCAACACATGAAGGAGAAACTCCGTGCGCATTTCTGTACCCAAAGAAATCATGAATAATGAAAGCCGCGTCGCCCTCACCCCAACCGAGGTGCGGACCTTGGTTACTGATGGGCACGAGCTTTTCGTCGAATCGGGCGCAGGCGTAGGCGCGTCCTTTCCCGATGAGGAGTACGTAGAGGCTGGCGCCACCATCGTCGATTCTGCTGACGAGACGTGGGCGAAGGCCGAGCTACTGCTGAAGGTAAAGGAGCCGCTGGAATCCGAGTACCAGTACCTGCGCTCAGATCTCACCGTCTTTACCTACCTGCACTTAGCGGCGGATCGCCCGCTGACGGAGGCGCTGACGGAATCGAAGACGACCTCGATTGCCTATGAAACCGTTACGGACCGCCGCGGCACCCTGCCGCTTTTGACCCCCATGTCTCAGGTTGCCGGGCGCTTGGCCGTTATCGAGGGCTCGCACCACCTTTTGTCCACCCAGGGCGGCCGCGGCCTCTTGGTTTCCGGCATCCCGGGCACCCAGCCTGCGCGCGTGGTGGTCATCGGCGGTGGCCAGGTAGGCGCGTCCGCCGTGGCCATGGCGCACGGTCTCCGCGCAGAGGTCACGGTCTTGGACGTGGATCCCCACGTCCTGCAGCGCTTTGATGACCAGTACGCCGGTGGCGTGCGAACCCTGATCTCTGATCCGTCCACGCTGGATAAGGAGTTGGAAGAGGCCGATCTCGTCATTGGTGCTGTCCTGATTCCAGGCGCTGCGGCGCCGAAGCTGGTGCGCGAGGAGACCGTGAAGAAGATGAAGGAGGGTGCGGTGCTTGTCGATGTCGCCATCGACCAAGGCGGATGCTTCGAGAACTCGCGCAAGACCTCCCACGATGAGCCGACCTTCAAGGTGCACGACACCCTCTTCTACTGCGTAGCAAATATGCCCGGTGCGGTGGCTAATACCTCGGCCCGCGCCTTGGCCTCTGCGACGCTGCCGTATATCCGCGCGGTGGCCAACGACAACCTGGATGCCGCGATCGAGCGCTTCCCAGGTTTGCGCTCCGGTGTGATGACCCGCGGCGGCAAGTTGGTATCCGAGCCGGTGCGCCAGGCTTTCGATTGGCAGGACTAAAGAACTGGCAGCGCTAGCCGACGCTAGCACTAGCACACAGTAAAGGGGGCCCGCGCACTTACCAAATGTGGAAGTGTGCGGGCCCCCTTTGTGCTGCTTGTAGCGCTGCTTATGCACGCGCTACAAGAAGTTGAAAAAAATTATGGTGCTCTATTGATGAGCATGGCGGCGACGCGCTGCATGTGGTCCCAAATCATGGTGCGATACGCCGGCGGGATGGTGTCTTCCTCGATGCTATCGAGGGATTTTCCCATTAGCTCGAGCCAGCGATCGTGGGCTTCCATGTCGATGGGGAAGGTTGTATGCCGCATGCGCAGGCGAGGGTGCCCGCGGTTTTCTGAGAAGTGTTGGGGACCGCCCCAGTACTGAATCAGGAACCAGGTAAGGCGCTGTTCCGCGCCTTCCCAATCTTGATCCGGATACATGGGGCCAATCACGTCGTCTTCTTTGACCTGGGTATAAAAGCCATGCACTAGGCGCTCAAAGGTAGGGGTGCCACCGATGGCTTCATAGACGGAATTCATTTAAGCATCGTCTCCCTTGTGCGGATTGGCAATGCCGATGCCGTGTGGGTACGGGGTGCTGATGCCCTCTGCGTGCATGATATTGAGGACGCGGGACTGGACAAAGCGCTGGACATCCCACTGGCGGCCCGGCAGCGTCTTGGTGGAAACGCGGAAGGAGACGTAGTCAGGCTCGAACTTGGACATGCCGTCGATGCGCGGGGTACTAAGCACCATCTTGCGGATCTTTTCGTCCTTGACGGCATCCTTGACAGCCTTGTCGATGACCTCGCCGGCAGCCTCTGGGTCATTGGATAGCCCGACAGGGATTTGGATGCGGGCAACGGAGTACTCGTCGGAGTGGTTAGCCACCTGCAGGATTTCGCCATTGCGGACGTACCACAGGGCACCGTCGATATCGCGGACGGTGGTAATGCGCAGGGAAATGGACTCGACGTCACCGAAGACGCCGTTGCCTAAGTCAATGACATCGCCAATGCCGTATTGATCTTCAATCAGTATGAAGATACCGGAGAGGAAGTCTCGGACCAGTTCTTGCGCACCAAAACCGAGGGCAACACCGATAACACCGGCAGAAGCGATCAGCGGGGCAACGTTGACTTCCAATTCATCCAAGATGGCAATGCCGGCCGAAACCCAGACCACGATGGCAACCGCCGAGCGCCCCACGCCGGCGAGAGTCTTAATGCGCGAGGCGCGGCGCGCCTCCCGGGTTTCTCGTAGGGTCTCATCCGGTTGACCGTCCTGTCCAGACCTGCTGCGGCTGCGGCTGGGCTTTTTGAGGGTGGAGGCTTTAATGCTGTTTTTCGCCAGTCGGTTGATGAGGTGGCGCAGCGCCCAGTGCGCAATGACGGCCAAAATGATAATGAGGCCGATGCGGATGGGCCGCTCGATAAGCCAAAGCTGAACGTTCTCGTCGTTCCAGAAGCTCGATACGGACTCGACTGCATCGTCTTTTTTCTCTGCAGCGCCCTGAGCCATGGTAAATAAGTTCGTACTCATCATTCTTTCTTGATCGTGGACACAAACTAACCGCACCCATTCTAGAGAAGAATCCTGAAATCTCACTGATGGCACCGAACCAGCAGTATGTGGATGAGACCGAATATAAATTGCCGAATGGCCGGTCTGGATGAACCGCTTAGTCTACGATGGGAAAGCATGACTGAACACAGCGCGCATAACTTGGCAAAAGGATTTTCATCCCGGTCCATTCACGCTGGATATCACCCAGATCCGCACATGGGATCCATCAACGTGCCGATCTACGCCTCGACCACATTCGCCCAAGACGGCCTCGCGCAGCTGCGCGGCGGCTTCGAATACGGACGCGTGGCCAACCCGACGGTTCGCTCCCTAGAAAAGACCTTGGCGGCGTTGGAAGGCGCGGACTACACCCGCGTCTTTGCCACCGGGATGGCAGCCGCCGATACGATGGTGCGCATCTTGGTGCGCCCCGGCGACCACGTTATCTTGGGAAATGACTCCTACGGTGGCTCCTACCGCTTGCTCAATGATTTCACGGAGTGGGGCGTGGAGATGTCCATCGTCAACACCTGCGATGTTGATGCCGTCGCCGCCGCGGTAAAGGACAATACCAAGCTTATCTGGTTGGAAACCCCGACCAATCCGGCGCTGAATATCACCGATATTGCGGCGGTGGCCAAGGTGAAGGGTACTGCGCAGGTGCTAGTGGATAATACCTTCGCCACGCCGTACCTCCAGAACCCCCTCGCGCTGGGTGCGGACCATGTCCTGCACTCCACCACGAAGTACTTGGGCGGGCATTCCGATGTCCTCGGCGGCGCCGTGGTCACCAATGACCCTGAGGTGGATGAGCAGCTGCTGTACTTCCAGGGCAACGTGGGCGCGGTCGCCTCGCCCTTCGATGCCTACCTGACCGCGCGTGGTATTAAGACCCTCGGCGTGCGCATGGACCGCCACTGCGCCAATGCGCAAAAGGTGGCGGAATTCTTACAGGCCCGCCCAGAGGTCAAACAGGTGCGCTACCCGGGATTGGCAGAGCACCCTGGCCACGAACTGGCGGCGCAGCAGATGCGCGGGTTCGGCGGCATGATGTCCGTGCGCTTCCATGACCCAGAGCACGCCAAGCAGATTTGTTTGAATACGCGCCTTATCTGCCTGGCGGAATCGCTGGGTGGGGTGGAATCGCTCATCGAGCACCCGCAGAACATGACCCACGTTTCGGCCGAAGGATCGGAACTGGTGCCGCCGGAAGACATGGTGCGCATCTCCATCGGCATCGAGGACATCGATGACCTGCTAGCGGATCTGCAGCAGGCGCTCGACGCCCTCTAAATCGCGCTCACAGCGCAACCGCGAACTTACTGGCCGCCGGCAACCTTGAGCAGGGAGCCGGCGGTCTTATCGGTTTCCTGCAGCATGAGTGGATCCGTGCCTGGCATGGGGGAAATCGTTGTATCCGGCCACTGCGCATAGGTGGGAATGCCCACGATATGCAGGCGCTCATCCAGGCTGCCATCTGGGTGGACGGTGCGCCGCGTGGCACCATCGGTTTCGGGGGAGCCGGTGTCCTGCCCGTGATCAGCAAACGGGCGCACCCGGCCACCCTCGGCCAATCCGCGGGTGAGCGGATCGCCGGCGACGCGGATATCGGGCTTGTGCATGAAGGCATCGACAAGCGTGGGCGACGATGCCGAGCGCGGGCCAGAAGTCAGGGTGTAATGGTCTGACTCGATCGCGAGGCTGGGGTGATCGCCGAGGAAGTGGACCAGGTGAGCATCGACAAGCGCGAGCAGCTGGCGCACGCGGAACAGCGGAGGGCCCGAGCCCACCATCTGCCCAAAGGACATAAATTGCGCGTAGCGCCCCGTCCGAGACTTGCGGGTATAGCGGCCTTCCGCGCCCAGGATGGAGGCGGGCTTGCGCGACTGGGACAGCGACCACAGCGCGGCCTTCATGGGCGAATCGTGGCCGGCGGCCGCCTCCTGGATATCGTCCGCCAGGGAATCCGCAATGTGGGAGGTCAACGCCGAAATATCGCCGGTAAATCCAGCAACTTGGTACATGAGGTCTGTCATATCCCACGGCTGGGTGACCAGGGGAGCAAGGGCGGCGCCCAGATCATCCGGCGCGGTGGCATCGATGACCGCGAGGATCTCTTCGCGCGGGCGAAGGAGAGCCTCCGGATCCACCCGTTCCAGCGTGGTGATATACGCCTCGTAGCTATCGCGGGCGATGGCGGGCCAAACCTGGGCGTCAAAGTCAATGTCCTCAGTGCCCCGGAGCTTGTCGATGACCTCATGCAACCGCCGCCGCGGCATCGTGGGCGGCAGTTCGTTGTACTCGGACTTAGGATGGAAGGGATAACCGCGGCCGGATGAGACGATGAAACGTGGTTCCTTCCCGCTCGCTTCGTAGCGCAGGCCAGAGCGAGTGGTGGAATCCTCGATGAACCTGCCGCCGCGCTCGATGGTGGTCAGCGCCATGATGTCATAAAAGCCCATGCCCAGCCCTCGTACCAGCACGTCTTCGCCGGCGGGAATGGCTTGGTAATCTTGCTCCACGGGGTTGCCCGGTGCGATCCACCGCAGCCCGGACTCCGCCAAGCGCTGCTCCTCATCATTAAAGCGCGGCGCCATCCAGCCATAGGCTAGGACCGTGGCATCGGCGCGTACCTGCGAGCCATCGTCTAGGTGCAGGATATCGGCCGCGCCCTCTGCGGTAATGGTCTCCACGCGGTGGTGGTGGGTGACCGTAGAAATGCTCTCCGGCAGGCGCGCCAGTACCACGTCATAGACCCAGCGCAGGTACTCGCCGTATAAAGCGCGCGTGGGATTGGACTCTGGGCGGGTGGCGGCCAGCTCCGCGCGGTACTCGGTGGCAATGTGTGGGGCGGGAGGGTGCTGTGCATAAAGCTCGCGCTTGGCAGGAGCTACCTTATCGCCCTCACCGCGCAGCAGCTGGATCCACTCGTATTGCGTCGGCCCCTCGAGCACCGGGGCGTTCACCGTCGCGCCGGGCTCGGTAAAAAGCGTGACGGCACCCGCGCGCGTATTCATGCACAGGGTCTTGGTTTGGGCGGTGTCCCAGACCCGGCCGGCGCCGTGCTGGGCCTCGTCGATGAGGTGAACGGTGACGGGGGAGCTGGAATCATCCATGCGAGCGGCGAGGCGTTCCAAGATAGAGATGCCGCGCGGGCCCATGCCGACGATCGCGATTGCAGGAGTAGCCATAGCCCCTATCGTTCCACATCGCGGAACGGGGACGAACGCCGCGCACCGCTAGCATCCATTTTCCCTATGATGGGGTGGCATGACTGATACCACGAATGTGCCAGAGAAAATCGCCGTCGTTACCGGTGCCACCGGTGGCATGGGGCGCGAGATCATCAAGGATCTCGCCCGCGATCACCACGTATATGCGCTGGGCCGCAGCGCCGATGAGCTGCCAGAGGCCGCGAATATCACGCCGGTTGCCAGCGACTTGGTCGCCGGCTTAGACGAGGGCATGCAGCTGCCCGAGCTAGAGCGGGTCGATGTCCTCGTGCACGGCGCGGCGCGCGCCAAGAAGTTCTCGGTGGAAGAGGCCACCCCGCAAGATTGGCGCGCACACATGGACCTCAACGTCCACGCGCCGGCGGAGGTCACCCGCGCGCTCTTGCCGCAGCTGCGCAAGGCAGAGGGCACCGTCGTCTTCATCAACTCGGGGGCGGGGCGCAAGAGCTACGGCGATAACGTGGTCTATGCAGCAACGAAGCACGCGCTGTATGCGCTTGCCGATGCCCTGCGTATCTCCGAGCCCGGCATCCGCGTCTCCACCGTGGCGCCAGGCCCCACCGATACCCCGATGCTGGAGGGCCTGCAGGACTACAACCCGAACGAGGTTATTGCGCCCGTGGAGGTGGCGCGCGCCATCCGCACCGTCGTGGAGGCTGGGCCCACGACCCAGCTCACGGAGATCCAGGTGCGACCGCGCATCGAACTGAACCTCCGCAGGAAATAGTCACCTAGTTGGCGTCGACCTCGCGGTTGCGCAGGGCGCGGGCCACGCGGTCGCGCTGCTCGGTGATCGCGCGGCGCAGGCCGCCTGCTAGGTCCTTCTGCAGGAAGGCATCGGCGCGATCGAGGCCGGCTTGGGTGATATCCCAGGACGGGAATAGCCCGGTGACGGTGGTCAGGCCCACCTCAGAGGACTGAGAATCCCAGATCTTTTCGGCTACCTCGAAGAACTCTGCGGTGGGCAAGAGATCATCGGAGTGCGGGTAGTTTAGCCCTTCCAGCTTGGAAGTGAGCTCGCGGTTGGTGAGGTCCCCGGCGACGATCTCTTCCCATACCGCGCGCTTATTATCCGCAGTGGCAATCGCGGCGTGGGCGCGCAGGGAAGAGTAGTAGCCGGTAGCGGAATTATCGCGCTTGAGCTGGGCGGCGATGGCGGCATCGGCATCGGCAAGCGCACCCGCGGCAGCGAGCGCTGCGACGGCGGACCAGCGCAGCCCGGCATCATCGGAATTCGCGAGGAGATCGTGCAGGTAGTCGAGGGCCGGCTGGTGCAGCCCGATCCTGGACAGCGCCTGCGTGCAGATGATGGAACGCTGCGCATCGGTGCTCCGAGCGCCATCGACAAGCGCCTGCGCTAGAATCGTGCTGTCTTTCGCCCACGCCGGATCCGCGTAGTTCTTCAGCGCGGTAGAAGCCTGCGAGACGATGCGCTCGAGGACGGCGAGCTCGGTTTCCGCCTTCATGCCGCGGGCCACCAATCGTATAAAGTCGCGGGCGCGCATGGTGCCGGCGCGGGTCATCTCCCAGGCGGTGGACCAGCAGAGGGTGCGCGCCATGGGGTCGTCGAATTTCTCGATATTATCCAGCAGGAATTGCAGGGATCCCGCATCCAGATCGATGAGGCAGTAGGTCAGATCGTCATCGTTGGGCAGGATGAAATCGATGTCATTGAGGTTCCGTCCGACCAACTCTGGAATCTCGGTGGCTTCCCCTTCCACGTCCATTTCGAGGCGCTCGGTGCGCACGACCTTGCCGTCTTGGGTGCCGTACAGACCCACTGCAATGCGGTGGGTACGCAGGGTATCGCCGCGCTGGGCAAGTTGCGCCTGGGTGATGGTGCCGTCATCATTGGCCTCCGTGGCAACCGCCAGGGTATTGATGCCGGTGGTCTTGAGCCACTGCTGCGCCCAGAAGGATAGATCGCGCCCGGATGCCTCCTCGAGGTGGCGGAGTAGATCGTCGAAGGTGGCATTGCCCCACGCGTGGGCGGCGAAGTGGCGGCGCACGCCGGCGAGGAAGTTCTCGCGGCCGACATAAGCTTGCAGCTGCTTGAGCACTGAGGCGCCCTTGGCGTAGGTAATACCGTCGAAGTTTTGCTCCACGGTCTCGATATCGCTGGCATCGGTGGAAATGGGGTGGGTAGTAGGCAGCTGATCCTGCTGGTAAGCCCAGGACTTTTCCACGTTGGCGAAGGTGACCCAGGCGGTATCGTATTCGGTTTCTTCCGCCTGCGAGATGGCCGCGGACCAGGTGGCAAAGGACTCGTTGAGCCACAGGTCATTCCACCACTGCATGGTCACGAGGTCACCGAACCACATGTGGGCGAGCTCGTGCAGGATGGTATCGGCGCGGCGCTCGTACTTGTAGTGCGTGGCCTGCGAGGTAAAGACGTATTCATCGCGGATGGTCACGCACCCGGCGTTTTCCATCGCACCTGCGTTGAACTCGGGGACGAAAATCTGGTCGTACTTGCCAAAGGGGTAGGGAAAGCCGAAGTTGCGGTGGTAGAAGTCAAAGCCCTGCTTGGTCTCAGTAAAGAGGCGCTCGGCATCGAGGGAATCTGCCAGCGAGGCGCGGCAGTAAATGCCAAGCGGGACTTCGAGCTGCTGGGCCGGCTTGCCCTCGGGGTGCTCGGTCAGCTCGCCGCGCCAGGTATCGGTGACCTCGTGGTATGGGCCAGCGCACAGGGCAACCAGGTAGGTCGACAGCGGGTAGTCGATCTCGGAGTGGGTGGTATCGCCCTCGCGGGTGACCGGGCCATTGGTGATAATGGTCCACTCCTCCGGAGCCTTAAAGTGCAGGGAATAGGTGGCCTTCAAATCCGGTTGATCGAAGCAGGCAAAAACGCGTTTGGCATCGGCGGTTTCAAACTGGGTGTAGAGGTAGGCCTCGCCATCGGCAGGGTCCACGAAGCGGTGTAGGCCCTCACCGGTGCGGGAGAAGGGGATCTCAGCGGTGACCTCGAGCGTGTAGTCCGCTACCTGCAGCCCGGAAAGGGGAATGCCGTAGGTGGAGTCATAGGACTGCGTGGGCAGCGGGTTTCCATTCAGGCGCACCTCGTGCAGCTTGTCCGCGCGCAGATCGATGAAGGTAGAACCGGCTTCCTGGGTGCTAAAGCGCACCGTGGTGGTGGACAGGAAGTGGGTATCGGAATGCTTAAGGTCTAAAGCGACATCGTAATGGTCAACCTGGAGCATCTGGGAGCGATTTTTTGCTTCCTCCCACGTGAGGTTTACAGAGGTCATTGCCTAGATTCTCCTTTGCTAACGAAAATAGTGATGCATCAAGGTTAGCAGCGCGTTTACAGTGGTGGGGCAAACTGCACTTATTTCAAGGAGGAATAATGACTATCCCAGTTAAGTTTTGGTTCGATGCTTCTTGCCCGTTTGCATGGGCAACGTCCCGCTGGATCAAAGAGGTAGAAAAGGTCCGCGATATTGCGGTGGAATTCGAGCCGATGTCCCTGTCGGTGCTTAACGATGGCCGCGATCTCGATCCCGAATACATGGAAATGATGGAGGCCAACTGGGGCCCTGCCCGCGTATTCGCCAAGGTAAAGACCGAGCAGCCAGAAAAGGTAGATGAGCTTTATACCGCCATGGGCACCCTGATTCACGCCAAGGGCAACGGCGGCAAGAAGGGCGATGGCGGCTATGACGGGATCATTGCCCAGGCATTAGAGCAGGTTGGCCTCCCCGCAGACTTTGCGGAAGTGGCACACACCGAGGAATACGACGAGAAGCTGCGCGAGTACCACCACAACGGTATTTCTTCCGTGGGCGATGAGGTAGGAACCCCGGTTCTCAAGCTGGGTGATACCGCCTTCTTCGGCCCGGTTATTACCCGCGTTCCCAAGGGCGAGGAAGCCGGTGAGCTTTTCGATGCCTCCGTGCGCCTGGCGCAGTTCCCTTACTTCTTCGAGCTCAAGCGTTCCCGCACGGAGATGCCACAGGTAGAAGAGAACTAATTATGAGCGCTGCTGGCTGTGCTTGCGGCGCACGGCGGCGGCGAGGCAACAACCAGCGATCACCGGCGTGAGTAAAAACGCTGGCACCCCGGCGATATTGATGATGGGCAGGGCCGCCTGAGCCTGGAATTCTGACCAAGCGGCGGCCACCCACGTCGCCCATGATGCCGCAGTGAGCAGGGATAAGATCCCAATCACCGCGGCCAAACCGCCGAGGCGATTTTTCTTAATCACCCTCTGATTCAGCCACCACAGCCCCAGAACAAGGTGGACGGCTGTGAAAAGTACGGTATAAATAAGCGGCACAAGGTAGTTCTCGTTGGTTAAGAAAATATTCGCCGCAAATAGCAGGACCGCGATAACGAGGGCGCTGCCGTAGAGTGCGAGGACGCGAGGGCTCAATTTATCGCCTTTCTGTGCAGCACGTAATCTGCGCTTTAGCTTAACAGTGCGGGGCTATGAGCGAAATAGGTTATGCAAAGTGGTGCCTAGACGGCGGCGGTGCCGGTACTGTAGGGGATATGCGCGTATATCTTGGAGCTGACCACGCAGGTTTTGAGACCAAAAACCTGCTTTCTGAACACCTCACCAAACAAGGCCATGACGTTATCGACTGCGGTGCTCATACCTATGACGCCGAGGATGACTACCCCGCATTCTGCATTGAAGCGGCCCTATGTACCGTCAACGATCCCGGTTCCCTGGGAATCGTGCTGGGCGGATCCGGAAATGGCGAGCAGATTGCCGCCAATAAGGTCAAGGGCGCGCGCTGCGCACTGGCATGGTCGCCGGAAACCGCGCGCCTGGCCCGCGAGCACAATAATGCGCAGCTCATTGGCATTGGCGGCCGCATGCACTCACAAGAAGAGGCCCTAGAAATCGTGGATGCCTTCTTGGATCAAGAATGGTCCCGCGCCGAGCGCCACCAGCGCCGCATCGATATCCTCGCAGAATACGAGCGCACCAATATCCCACCCGAGCTTCCTAAGGACCCGCGTTAAAGCCGCAAGGTTCCTTGCAGAGATATAAATGAACGCCGCTGGCCTTTTCGGCCACGCGGCGTTTTATATGGTGGTTATCCCAAGCGTATTAGGCGTCGTTCATGTCATTGGGGTGAAGCCCACCGCGGCCGTCTTCGCCTTCCTCCAAAGAGGTAATGGCGGCCATTTCCGCATCCGTGAGCTCGAAACCGAAGACATCGAAGTTTTCTGCGATGCGCGATGGCGTCGAGGACTTGGGGAAGAGGATAACCCCATTTTGCAGGTGCCAGCGAATAATGGCTTGTGCCGGGGAAACGCCGTGCGCCTCGGCGGCTTCAGTCACCTCTGGTGCCTCCAAGATGTCGCTCTTGCCCTGACCCAGCGGGCCCCAAGCCTCGATGGCGATGCCGTGTGCGCGGCCCGCATCTAGTTCGCGCCAGCGCTGCAGGTAAGGGTGCAGCTCCACTTGGTTAATCGCGGGGACAACGTCTGTGTGTGCCTCCAGCTGATCTAAGTGCTCCGGCTCAAAGTTGGACACGCCGATGGACTTCGCCTTGCCCTCTTTGCGCAGTTCAATGAGCTGCTTCCAAGCTTCAACGTACGTGCCCTTAGCCGGGGTAGGCCAGTGGATGAGGTACAGATCAACGTAGTCAAGGCCCAGCTTCTGCAGGGATTCATCCAGCGCCGCAGCGGCATCGGTGTGGCGGTCATTCCACAGCTTGGTGGTAATGAAAAGCTCCTCGCGCGGGATGCCGGAGTTGGCGATGGCCTTGCCTACGCCTTCTTCATTGCCGTAAATGGCTGCGGTATCGATGTGGCGGTAGCCCACGCGCAGAGCCTCAGCTACGTATTCCTCGGTCTTTTCCGGGTCCATCTGGAAGACACCAAAGCCCAGTTGAGGGATAGTATTTCCATCGTTCAAAGTAATATTAGGTACGGTCATGCACACCAGATTACGCTTATCTGGCCACCGCCCCAATGTGATGTATTTATGACCGCACTTAGCGGGGAGCCGGGGAGCGGGATGGAGGAGGGGCATCGGCAAGCAGTGCCTCGTTAGGGCAGAGGAATTCCAAGCTGTAGATATGGAAAAACCCACCGCAAGGTGGGTTAAAGCGAGGGAATGACGGGAATCGAACCCGCGTCTTCAGCTTGGAAGGCTGAGGTATTAGCCACTATACGACATTCCCACAGCGTTACCTTGAACGCTGTCGGCTACTTTAGCGCATGAGCGCCCCAAAACGAAAATAGGGAACACACGCAGTGGATAGGCCGTTAAAATAGATAGAACCAATTCCGGCAAAGAAAGCGATGATTGTTGTGGAACTCCTACTTCTTGTAGTCGTACTCGGTGGTGGCGCGTGGTATCTATCCTCGCGCAGCTCAAAAAAGAATCGGGAGGAGCGAGAGGCGCAGCAGTTAGCGGATGCCCAAGCGGATGCGCGTCGCTGGATTGAGCGCCTGGGCGGTCAGGTCATGCAGATCTCCGGCACGGATACCGCCTCGCAGCAGGCAATGGCGGATGCATCGGAGCGCTTTACCGCGGCCAATTCCGCAATTTCGCAGGCCACCACGGTCAAGCAGGCCAACTTGGCCCGCGAATCGGCGCTCGAGGGCATGCACTACGTCAATGCAGCCCGCGAGATTATGGATATGAACCCGGGGCCGGAATTGCCGCCGCTAGAGGGCCAGCGTGCCGCCGGTAAGGTAACTGAGAAGCGCACGGTGGATGCGAATGGCGAGCAGTTGACCGCCTCCCCGTATGCGTCTGCTGAAACCCCCAATTACTACCCGGGCGGTACCGTGGCTGGGCGGCCCGTACCGGCCGGTTGGTACTCCTGGCCTTGGTGGGCGGATGCCCTGCAAACAGGCGTATGGATGATGGGGTATTCCATGATGTTTAACGCCATGTTTGCTGGCATGTCCGGCGTGGGCTATTCCGCAGCCGCCGCGGAAAACGGTGACTGGGGCGGTGGCGCCGAGGGCGCCGAGGGTGCTGATGGCATGGACGGAGCCGACGGTGGCGGTGACGCAGGAGATATGGGCGGCGATGCCGGAGGGGGCGACGCCGGTGACGGGGATGGCCTCTTTGATGGGTTATCTGACGGCGACGGCGGCGGTTTCTTTGATGGCATGTTTGACTTTGATTTTTAAGCCAAGGTGCTGGAAAAATTCCTTTGACCTGCTGCTACGCCCTTAACAGGGGGTTGATTTAGGAGATTTAAAACCAACACGCTAAACTGTCTCAGGTATGCAACGCAGCCAAGGCAACTTGGTGGCCTACATACGGGGCGTGGCGCAGTTTGGTAGCGCACCTGCTTTGGGAGCAGGGGGTCGCAGGTTCAAATCCTGTCGCCCCGACGTATGGGGGTCTGAAAATGCCCTAATAAGGTTTTTCAGACCCCCTTTAATTTTTATGTACCTAGAAAAACAATGAAGCCAGGGAGATTCACTCGTGAAGACCACCGTAGACAAGCTGAGCGATACCCGCGTTAAGCTCACCGTCAACGTTCCGTTTGCGGAGCTAGACCAGGAAATCGATCAAGCTTACGCGGCAATCGCGCAGCAGGTTTCTATTCCAGGTTTCCGTAAGGGTAAGGCCCCGCGCCAGCTGATCGACGCTCGCTTCGGCCGCGGCCCGATTCTGGAGCAGGTTGTCAATGACATGCTGCCTTCCCGCTACGAGCAGGCCGTTCAGTCCGAGGACCTGAAGGTCATCGGCCAGCCGGACGTAGACATTTCCAAGATCGAGGACAAGGACTTCGTCGAGTTTACCGCCGAGGTTGATGTTCGCCCTGAGTTTGAGGTTCCAGACTTCTCTGAAATCTCCATCACCGTCCCCGCCATCAAGGCCGGCGAAGAAGACGTGGACAAAGCCCTCGAGGATCTCGCAGAGCGCTTCGGTGAGCTGAAGGACACCAAGCGCAAGATGAAGACCGGTGACTACGCCATCATCGACATCACTGCCGAGGTAGACGGTGAGAAGATCGAGGATGCTTCCACCGAAGGCCTGTCCTACTCCATTGGTGATGACAACCTCATCAAGGGTCTAGACACCGCACTGCGCGGCATGAAGACTGGCGAGGATAACGAGTTCACCTCCACCATTCAGTCCGGTGAGCACAAGGACGAAGAGGCTACCTTCAAGGTCCACGTGCAGCAGACGAAGGAGCGCAAGCTGCCGGACATGGACGATGAGTTCGCCCAGATGGCCTCCGAGTACGACACTATCGAAGAGCTGCGCGAATCTACCAAGACCGAGGTCGAGGAGTCCAAGAAGGCGGAGCAGGCTGGCCAGATCCGCGATGAGGTTTTGAAGGCTGCGCTTGCCGATGTCGACTTTGAACTGCCTCAGTCCGTCGTCGACGAGCAGGCTCACGCCCAGCTGCACCAGATCCTGGGCCAGCTGGCACACGATGAGAAAGCACTGGCACAGCTGCTCGAGGCGCAAGGCACCTCCCGCGAAGAGTTTGATAAGCAGACCCGCGAGCAGGCTGAAGAGTCCGTGCGCACGCAGATCTTCTTGGATGCTGTGGCAGAAAAGGAAGAGCCGGAAGTTTCCCAGCAGGAACTCTCGGATCACATCCTGTTTACCGCTCAGTCCTACGGCATGGACCCGAACCAGTTCATCCAGCAGCTGCAGTCCAACGGCCAGATTGCCAACCTGTTCTCTGACGTACGCCGCGGCAAGGCACTGGCTGCCGCCATTTGCCGCACCACCGTCAAGGATGAAGAGGGCAACGACGTTGACGTTGAGCAGTACTTCGGTGAAGTAGAAGAAGACGAAAACGAAGCTACCGACGCGGAGTAAATCCTCTTCTTAAAGCCCAGCTTGACTCCTCGCATACACGAGGAAGTCTGGCTGGGCTTTTCTCATCGCCGGGTCGAAAACGCAGACAAAGATCGGTGCAAACGCTGATAGCGAACAGACCCCACAATTATCGCCACATTAAGTAGTGTGGTGGCATTAGAGATTAACCGTCCTCAAGGAGACTTTTCGAATGTCTAAGAAATCTGACCAGCTTCAGATGACCACCCCGGCAGGCTCCGGCCTGAACTTGGGTGACAGCGTCTACGAGCGCCTGTTGCACGAGCGCATTATCTTTTTGGGCACCCAGGTAGACGATGAAATTGCCAATAAGTTGTGCGCACAGATCCTGCTGCTTTCCGCAGAGGATCCCACGCGCGATATTTCGCTCTACATCAACTCCCCGGGTGGCTCCGTGACCGCGGGCATGGCCATTTATGACACGATGAAGTACTCGCCCTGCGATATCTCCACCTACGGCATGGGCTTGGCTGCTTCCATGGGTCAGTTCCTGCTTTCCGGTGGTACGAAGGGCAAGCGCTATGCGCTGCCGCACGCTCGCATCATGATGCACCAGCCGTCCGCTGGTGTGGGCGGTACCGCTGCCGATATCGCCATCCAAGCGGAGCAATTCGCCCAGACCAAGCGCGAGATGGCTGAGCTCATTGCAGAGCACACCGGCCAAACCTTCGAGCAGATCACCAAGGACTCTGACCGCGACCGCTGGATGACTGCGCAGCAAGCCAAGGACTACGGCATTGTTGACCACGTTATCGAGTCCGTGAACGGCCCACTGAGCAACTAGGGAATAAGGAGAAAATCATTATGAATAAGTCGCAGATGCCAAGTTCCCGTTACGTACTGCCTTCCTTTATTGAGCAGTCCGCTCAGGGGACGAAGGAAACCAACCCGTACTCCAAGCTCTTTGAAGAGCGCATCATCTTCTTGGGCACCCAGGTCGATGACACCTCTGCCAATGACATCATGGCCCAGTTGCTGGTTCTTGAGAGCCAGGACCCAGACCGTGATATCACCATGTACATCAACTCGCCTGGTGGTTCCTTTACTGCCTTGATGGCAATTTATGACACCATGCGCTACGTGCGTCCTGATGTGCAGACCGTGTGCCTGGGCCAGGCGGCTTCTGCTGCCGCAGTGCTGTTGGCTGCTGGTGCTCCGGGCAAGCGTGCGGCGCTGCCGAACTCCCGCGTATTGATCCACCAGCCTGCAACCCAGGGCACCCAGGGTCAGGTCTCGGACTTGGAAATCCAGGCCGCAGAGATTGAGCGTATGCGCACCTTGATGGAAAACACCCTGGCGGAGCACACCGGCCGTACGGCCGAGCAAATCCGCATCGACACCGACCGCGATAAGATCCTGACCGCGGAAGATGCCGTGGAATACGGAATCATCGATACCGTCTTTGAGTACCGCAAGCTCAATTCTTAATACGGTCCTGATGGACTGAATCCATCAGTGGAGGCCCTGCGAGGCCGCTTCGAGAGGAGCGCTCGCAGGGCTTTTATTATTTGCGCAT